>CAJQNE010000431.1 GCA_905479545.1 uncultured Gammaproteobacteria bacterium
CAGCGTTCTCTCAAAATATGTTTTCATGCCCAATAAAAACGGCTGCCCCTGAACGGTGGGTGCCAGCCGTTTTTTTATACTCGCTATATTTCCATAGCGGCCAACATAACGATCTTAGTAGATGTAAAAGAACAAAGTTAAAAATAGTGAGGGCCAGCGGTAGCACACCACACTCAAGGACGGACACTTTCTTCAGAACTGGCGGTACGCGAATACAAATCACCTAGAGCAACCGACAACAGACTTTAGCTCCCCAAGTCTTCATCACCCGACAGCCAGTTGATCCAGCTCTTGGTCGCACAACTCCGAGACTATTGCTGCAGACCTAGCTAACTAACAACGCCCAATCGTTAGAACCCACTAAAAATACTGTTTCGCTAGCCGGCGGAAAACAATTCAGAGCTACCGCCCATAAAAAAAGCGAACCTTAAATAAGGCTCGCTTTTTTATACCTGGTCTAACAGTTCATGCTAGCCAGCTTTGTTAGCTGCCCGACGCAGTCTAAACCCGGCAAGACCCAAACCAAGCATTAACAAACTTGCTGGCACTGGAATTGGCGCAGTGTCACGAATTTCAAACAAGTTAACTGCAATATCCAGACCTTCCTCAATAGAACCGTCGACGATGAAGCCGATGGCCGTTACGTTGCTGAACACGGCAGCCGCGTCCGCATCAGTTGTTGGCAAGAAACTAGCGGTCGTGACGCCATCTAACAGAAGGGCATCTGAGGCAAGTCCGATGCTGAAATTAGACACATCGAAGTTAATTACGTCGCCAGCGGAAGCAGTTGAAAGATCGACTGTGAGTGTAGAGTAGTCATTTGCAGCCGAGAACACGTAAATTACAACATTCGCGTCTGCGGGACTTGGCTCTAAATCAGTGAGCTCAAACGAAAGGTTAGTGCCATTAGCGAGAAGGTTCACCCCACCCAGACCAACTGTCGCATCGATCGCTGAGTCACCGTCCAGACCGTCATAAGTAACCATGCTATAAGCTAAGCCACCTACACCCTGACTGTGAGCGTAATGACCAAGAGCCGGTGTACCAGTATTAATCTGAGTATTTATCCCACCTATGGCAGTAGTGGTGTTAGCAACAAAAATGTCGCGCTCGCCACCGATAGCGGAAATACCGACATTTTGCTCAGAACCACGATCGAATCCTGGCTGCGTAACAAAACCACCAAAGGCCGGGCCTTGGTTACCGACGTTAAATTCGTCAATGACCACGGCTTGTGCTGCACCAGCAAATCCCACGGCAGCGATGCCACCAGCTAAGATCAGTTTAGAAATTTTCATTTTTATGTCCCACTATTCCTGCGAAATAGATCGAAAACTGTGCGTCTATGCGCTTTGCACCGGTTGCTTGATGCCCAGTCATTTCGAATTACAAATTGAGTGTAGCGCGAGCCGGGGCCATTTGTACAACATCAGGTTGCGGCTTTTTTCCCAGAGCGAGCCACACACACAGTCCCGGAAACGAAAAACAAAAAAACCCTTTCATATCAAAGCCTTACACTATGCAATTAGTAGCCATCCGAGTTGTTACAACATTGCAAAATATTGTACATAATTAATCTAACTGCTTGGTCGCAATAAAACCGGCGCAAACCACATTACGTAAAGCCGGAAAGTTATGTGAAACAAGCCCGTTTATACATAACTCAACAACCACTCATCACCCTACCGTCGTGCTAATGCCCTAACCAAGGGCCCGACTGTCATGCCCTGCACTACTATCGAGAACACCACTACACAATAGGTCATGGTGACAATAAGGTCCCGTTCCGGGCTAGGCGGCAGGCTCAAGGCTAATGCCACCGAAATACCACCCCGCAAACCTGCCCAGGTGAGAATAGGCACCGCCCTTATTCCACCAAGCCGTTTCAAGCCGCCGAACAACGCCAGTGGCACGCCAACACAAATCATCCGCACCATCAGTATTAGTGGAATTGCGTATAGACCCGCCCGCAGAAACTCACCTTGCAGCGTGATAACTAACAACTCAAGGCCAAGCAGCAGGAATAGCAGTACGTTAAGAATTTCATCGATCAGCTCCCAGAAAAGGTCAACGTACTTTTCTGTAGCTTGCGACATCGCCAAATCGCGACCATGGTTACCGATAATCAAGCCGGCAATCACCATCGCCAGCGGGCCGGAAACGTGCAGCTTGAGCGCTAAGGCATAACCGCCCATTACCAGCGCCAGCGTCACCAACACTTCTACCTGATAGCTATCAATGCCTCTCATCATCCACAACGCCAACCGACCGATAACCCAACCAAATATCAGGCCGCCGAGGGCTTCTTCAGCAAACAGCACGCCGATATGTTGAAAATCAATCTCAGTGCCTGCGCCAGAGGCAGCGATACCCGCGATAACTAAAAATATCACCACGCCAATGCCGTCATTAAATAGCGACTCGCCGGCAATCACCGTTTGCATGTCTTTTTGCACCCCCGCGGTTTTCAGAATTCCCATTACCGCAATCGGGTCAGTCGGTGAGATGAGTGCACCGAACAGCAGACAATATATAAAGGGCAGTTCAACGCCGACAATGCCAAGCATCCACTGAGTAGCGAAGCCGACTAAAAATGTCGATGCGAGCACCCCGAACGATGCCAGCAAACCCACTGTCCATTTCAACCGCGCCAAGTCCTGCAGTTTCACGTGCAGCGCGCCGGCGAATAGTAGGAAGCTCAACATGCCCTGCATTAACAGTTTATTAAAATCGATTTCGCGAACCTGAGCCGCAAGCCCCTGGCCTATCGTAAAACCATAATGATTAGCGATTAGTAGCGCTGTAGAGCTACCGACACCAAGAACCATGACGCCAATTGTCGTCGGCAATTTGAGCACACGAAAATTCAGCCAGGCGAATAATGCGGCCAGTGAGACCAGTACCGCGCTGAGATTAAACAGTTCCAATAGTTTGTCCTAAGT
>CAJQNE010000432.1 GCA_905479545.1 uncultured Gammaproteobacteria bacterium
GGTAAATGCGACGGGCAGCACGGCGTTTTCCTTGCCGGCCGCTAACCTGACGATTACTCGTCGCGCCGATTTTCAGGCGGGCAATAGCTTCTTTCGCGAGCCTTGGGTGGTGGCGCCTGCTTCGTCAGCGGCACGCGATGGTCTGGGGCCGTTATTTAATGTCAATGCCTGCCAGAGCTGCCACATTCGTGACGGTCGTGGCCACGCGCCGCAATCGACCACCGATGATGCGGCGAGTTTTTTGGTTAAGCTGGCGATTCCGGCAGCGACTGCTGAGCAGCAAGCTGCATTGGACTCGGGCGAGCTGATGTTCGTAACGGAACCAAATTATGGCGGTCAGTTTAACGACCGTGCTGTGCCGGGTGTGCCTCGTGAAGGCCATATTTCCTTGAGTTACAAAACACATACGGTTGTGCTGGCGGGTGGCGAAACCGCTGAGCTACAGCAGCCGATGATGAAGCTCACTGATTTAAACTACGGGCCGCTGCACCCACAAACCCGGTTGTCTGGCCGAATGTCGCCGCCGGTTATTGGTATGGGGCTTCTGGAAGCCATTAGTGAGGCTGAGATCGTCGCCGGTTCAGACCCCGACGATAGCGATAACAACGGCATATCTGGCCGGGTTAACCGGGTATGGGATAGCCGTTTGCAGCAAGCCGGTTCACTGGGCCGTTTTGGCTGGAAGGCGGCGACTCCCACTGTCGAGCAGCAGTCGGCAACCGCGTTTGCTGGCGATATCGGTATTAGCAGTTCGTTGAATACCGACCAGCCTTGCACTGGCAAACAGCAGGCTTGCCAAAATTCTGCCAGCGGCGGTGAGCCCGAAGTCAGCGATTTAATTCTTGGCCTGGTGACCTTCTATGCTGAACACTTGGCCGTACCCGCGCGGCGCAATATTGATGCCCCTGCTGTGATGCGAGGTGAACAGCGTTTCGCTGAAGCGGGCTGCAGTGGCTGTCACCGGCCACAATGGACGACCGGCGAGTTAGCCGATCGGCCTGAGCTTTCCGGACAGACCATATTTCCATATAGCGACATGTTGCTCCACGATATGGGCGACGAACTGTTCGGCGTTGGCCTGGCTGATGGCGTACCCGCGTTCGCTGCTGGCGGTAATGAATGGCGCACAGCACCACTATGGGGTTTGGGTTACGCTCAGGAAGTTGCCGGCGATCAGCCGGTGGGCTACCTACACGATGGCCGGGCCCGGACACCGCTGGAAGCTATTTTATGGCATGGCGGTGAAGCTAAGAATGCCCGCGACGCAGTGCAGGCCATGTCGCCCGCAGAGCGGGCCGATCTGCTCGCCTTTTTGGACTCTTTGTAATGCAGAATATTCCATCTCTACGTCACTGCCTGCGAATTCTGATAGTAACCGGCTTGTTAGGTTTGTCGGCCTGTGGTTCTGCAGAAAATGAGTCAAGCAAAGTTGAAGCGGGAGGTTCTGGTCGCTATCAGTTGGTTGCTCAGCAATTTGCGCAGCAGCTGTTGCTGCCGGGGTTCGCCAACCACGCCTCCGCGGCGAGTTCGTTGCAGCAGACGATAGCCCAACAGTGCAGTGCTGATGTTATTGATGAATCAGCTTTGCAGGCGGCCTGGACCACGGCGTATTTAAGTTGGCAGAAAACCAATTTTCTATTATTCGGACCACTGACCGAAGAACGGGCGCTACGATTACAGTTTTATCCCGATAAGCGCCAGCTAGTGCCGGTAAGAGTGCAGCAGTTGCTGCAGAATCCAGCGACGATTAGTCGTGAGAAAATCGCCATCGGTACGGCGCCTACCCAAGGTTATCCTGCGTTGGAACAGCTGGTTTTTGCCGTACCGGCAACCGACCCGCATCGTTGCCAGCTAATGTCGGCAATTGCTGCATTTGTTGCTACTCAGGCGGCAGGCTTATCGACTGACTGGCAGCAGCAAGCCGCGACCTTTATCGAGAACGGCGAAGAAGCCGTCGGCCGGGCGGTCGATAGCCTGCAACGGGCCGTTTACCGGCTGCATGAACGTCGTTTGGCTGCGCCGCTAGGGTTAGGGGCCGGGAACGACCGGCTACCAGCACCGACATCTGCGGAAGCGGCGGTAGCCAAACAATCGCTGCCCGCGATGTTGGCGACCGTTGAATCACTCCGGCAGTGGCTTACCGGCCCCGCTGGTTTGCAGGCGCTTGCGAATGATGCGACAACACGCGAATACTTCACTGAATTGGAGGCCACTTTTGCGACTGTGATTACCGCACTTCAGGCAGAGAAACTGCCGTTAGCTATCGCCGTAGTGGAGCAGCCTGATGGTTTATTGGCAATACACGCCGGTAGTTTGGCCACTTTGAAGAACCAGCTTGGCCAGCTGAATACCGTGCTTAACGTCTACACCGGCTTTAACGCTGACGATGGCGATTGACCATCACCCCAAGCGCCGGCATCATTGCTAGTGCTAGTTCAGCCGGTAATCGAACGGAATTTTAAAGCTCAAATTGGCCAGCTCGGCGGGCGGTGTCGGTAGTTTTTTACCGGGCTTGATCAGCTTAAGGGCTGCAGAGTCGAGTAGGCGATAGCCCGATTTACGAATCAGGCTAGCCGCAGTCACCTGGCCCTGTTGATTGATACTAACCTGCGCCACGACGCAGCCTTGCTGCCGACGTTGTGCTGCACGGCGAGGGTACTTTTGACGCGCTAACAGGTAGCGTCGCAAAGTTGTTTTGTAAGCGGCTTTATTACTGTTGCCGCCGATATCGCTGTCATCGCGGCAATCGGGGATTGCGCTGTTTCCTCTGCTGGAACTTGCAGTAGTTGAAAGGCTGGCTGCGCCGCTGTTTAGCGTGGCCGAACCGATTGAATCGGTAGTCGCATCGGCTGTTCCGGACTCCGCTCCAAAAGGGGCAGTCGCTATCAAAGCTTCGCGGGGTTCGATAGCAGCCGCCCTGCTTTCCTGAGTGATTTTGGCTGGTGGCGGCTCATTCCGCTCCGCAGCTTGTTGACGCGCGACGGCTCGTTGCCGTGCTATTTCAGCATCGCGCCGCCGCTGGATTGCCTCTTGTTGTCGCTGCTCTTGCAGTCTTTTTCTATTTTCTGCCGCTTGCTGACGCCGGCGTTCAGCGGCCTGCATTTCCCGTAGTTCGTCCGCCGGTATCTCATAGGTTTGTGCAATCGGTGGCTCGCTAGGCTCCGTGGGCAACGTAGCTGGAATTGGCTCAGGAACTAATTCTGGAGTTGCTACAGGAGTTTCGACTGGCATCGCCGGCGGCACGACTTCCGGCACTATGCTGTCTTCTACTTCTGAAGGTTGGGCCACGGCTTCATTAACTATTGGCGGAGAATCCTCGGGTGCTTCTGCCGGTGTCGGTAGTTCAGGTGCTGATTTCTCTGTCGGAATTGGTTCTGCTTTTTCCGTAGAGCCTTTACCAGCAGGCTGAGTGCCAGCTGCCTTAAACCGCTGGCTTGCTAACGAAATAACCACGCCGCTACTGCCGACGGGTTCGGCAACCGGTTGAATTGCAGGGTGAGTCAGGAACCACCATGCGATTATGCTGTGCAGCAATAACGCCAGCAGTAATGCTAGCGGCCAGCGCCAGGCGCGGGAGCGACTCACGAACACTATTCGCCTTGCGCCAGCAGTCGAACTTGTTCCACACCGGCAGTTCGCAGAGTCTGCATTAGCAGCAAAAGATCGGCAGAAGTCGCTGCAGCATCGGCTTTTATCGGCAACGGCTTTTTGTTGTTTGGCTTGGTTTGTATAGCTGCTATCAATTGTTGAGCTGAAACGGCTTTGCCAGCGAAGGCCCATTGGCCATCGGCGCTAAGTTCCACGAGCCGCTCTGGCTGTGGTGTGGTGGTCCCGTCTGTGGAAGTAACCGGTGTCAGCTCAAAGTAGTCGGCTGCTGTTATAGCGCCAGCCACCATAAAAAACACCAATAGCAAAAACACGATGTTGATCATCGGCAGCATATTCTCGTCGCTGTGCCGGAAGGTTTTTGGCTCAGGAATAATCATGGCAACGTGCCTGAGGTTGTGAAGGCAGTCAGTGATATTTTGGTAATACCCGCAGATTTGATCGCATCTAACGCGTCGAGCGTAATTTGCAGCGGCAGCTCGCCCGCAGGTTGCAACACAATCGTAAGTTCTGGCTCAGCTTGTGTTCTATTCGTTAGCTCAGCGGTAAGAGCATTCGGGCCGCTGAACGGCTGGCCGTCTAATGACCATTGTCGGGCGCTAGTAATAGCCACCGTCGCTACGGCTAGCTCGGAGCTGGTACCTGAGTTACCACCGGTGCCGATATCGTAGTGTCGCCAGTCGGTGAAGCTGGAAGCGAGCATAAAAAACACCAGCAGAATAAACACCACATCAATCAGTGGTGTAAGGCTTATTGCCCGGCGGCGGCGTTGGGGAATTTTGAGCAGCATGGCGAATCAGCTCGCGCTAGGCGCTTTCTCGTGCCTTGTCGGCAGTGGCGGTGAACACCTGCGTGGTGGCGCTCTGCATTTTGTGATGCAGCCGTTCTAACCGTCGCTCAAGAATATTCAGCATTAGCACGGTCGGAATGGCGACAATCAAGCCAGCTGCAGTGGTAAGCAAGGCGGTCCAGATACCGCCGGAGAGAATAGACGGATCTACCCGGCTCCCTGCAGCTTGTAGTGCCCGGAATGCTTCGATCATGCCGATGACTGTGCCTAGCAAACCAATCAATGGCGAGCTGGTGGCAATGAATTCCAGCAGCCGCATGCCACCCTTCAGTGGTTCGAGAGAATCGGCGGCTACTCTGGCTGCGGCCTCGCGGGCTTCATGGTCGCTCACATTTGGTTGCAGCTGGCCGTGCATTGCCGTCGCCACCATCTCAGGTAGCGGTTTGTCGCCGAGCCGCTGCACCGCCGCAAGAGCTGGCGCTTGCTGGTCGTTGCGCCATTGATCTAATGCGGCATCAACGCTATTCAGCGAGTACAGGCCATTGCTTAAAAACTGTAGCAGCTTGGCAAAAAACACGGTTGCCGAGACAACCGACATGCCGATCAATAACCAAACGACCGGGCCGCCGGTTTGGATAAGTTGGAATAGTGAGTTAGAACTGTGTTCCACAATAATCAGCGGTAATGGCTAGGGGGTGGGCATTGTGCATGCAGCTGCTGGCAAAAAATACCGCTAAGCCCGAAAATTAATGATGCTAGCGCTGCTATGGGTTAGTAGCGGACGGGTTTACCGTAACGCCACGTTGCTGCAGCTTTTGCACAATCTGTGCCGCGTTAGAATTGCCACTATCGGCGAGCTGTTGCAGCTCAGTGGCTAAATCCCGGAGTTGTTGACGAACTTTTTTCGCTTGCTCGAAGGATTCTGTTTGGCTGATCTGTTGCGCCTTTAGTGTGCCGCTGGCGGCCCAGCTTGAACGCAATTGAGTAGCGGCAAATAGCAAAATGGCTAACAGCGGTAGCAGTATCGGCAGAAATACGCTGTAGCGCTTTTCGCCACTTTCGACGTTAGCGCTCATGGTTGCGGCTCCGCTAGAGGTTTTGGCGAAAAACTAATGCCCTGCCGTTCCAATAATGCTTTTAGCTCAGCATCGCCGATATTAGCCGCCGTTTTGGCGATGCCCTGCACTAGCTCGCCGTTAAGCTTGCTTAGCGGCAGGGTTTGTTGAATAAACGCTTGTTTGCTTTGCAATTCAGCCGCCAGTTTTTGGTTACCACCGGCCAGGTAAATAGCCGCGATGGCTACGACTAATGTCAGGCCGCCGAGGATAACCAGCAGCCAGTATTGGCCGGCTGACAGTGCCGAATTGTCTTGCCTATTCAGGCTCGTACTCATTGTGACTTCTTCACGGGGTGATGTTGGAGCCGAAGGGTAACCAAGCCGAGCAGTATCAGCAACAGAGCGCCTGGAACGGGTACCGGGCTGGCATTCACTACGCGGCCCTGAATGGTCAGGGTAATATCGTCTTGTTGTGCATTGAATTGGCCGGGGATACGACTAAAGGGAGTGAGGTTAATGACGCTGCTGTAAGTACCGATGCCCAGACCGCTGGTGTCGAACGCGAGCATGAGGCCGTTGAACGAATCGCCACCCTCAACACCGGTGAAGTCATTAAAGCCGGTCGCCATAAACTCTGCGGTTAGCCCGGCAAGGTCGAATATTCCGTCGAGTACGTCGGATGGCCCGGTTGTGTCGTTGGTGATAAATAACTCGGTAAGCAGCTCCGCCATAGAGCCTTCAACTACGTCGCCGAAATCCAGAATGTAGTTCAGGCCGCTACCCGTCAGCAGGCCGTCGCCGCTACTCTGTGCAACAATGGCGTTGGCGAACTCGTTAACCTGGATATCGAGAGCAATCGCTGTGGCAGCCACGGCGGCATCGGCCAATTCATCGTTCTGGCTGAGTAACTCTATGCTGGCCTGACCGCTGAATATACCGGCAGTAGAAGTATCAACATTCAGCATCAGTGAGCCTGACTCGCCACTTTGCAAGCCCGCGCCCAGCGTGCCAAGGCCGAAAAACGGTCCGTCGACGTCACTGAAAGAGCCCGCTAACCGGTCGACCAATGCGCCGCTGGCACCATTAGTAATGGTGATGTTTTCTGCCGTTACCGCGTCGCCAACGTGGACGATGCCGAAGTTGACGTTGTTACGATCAACGTTTGCTTCCGCCGTTTGGTAAATGCGGCCGGTCAGCGTTGCGTCTGAGCTGGCCAGTGCGGTATCACCCAGCCCGCTGCCGTTAATTTCATTGGAGCTGAAATCGACAGCTTGGTTGCCACTGAAATTGCCCGAAGTAGTGGTTGCCAGAGTGACGATGACGTCCTCGCTATCGCCCTGAGCAATGCTGGTGGTGTTACCGGCTCCGCCATTGCCATTCACCTGGAAGTCGGTCGGTACGCCGGTTACCGAGGCAGTGAGTGATTCGGTAAAGCCACCACTGTCGACGCCGGTATTGGTAATGGTTACCGATTGGCTGAGGCTGGCATCACCGACCCGCGCTGCGCCTAAATCGATGGTTAGCGGTTGGCCTGCGGCTGTGCCGTTAATGCTGCCCGCGGCCAAGGCATAGATAGCGCCGGAAACCTGCACGTCGCGGGATTGCAATTGCGTGGTTTGGCCGTTATTGGCTGTGCCATCCGATTCGAATGCCAGCGTTACCGTGCCGTTTACGGCACCGGCACCGGCGCTGCTGATACCAACAGCAATGCTGCTGTCGTCAAAGGTTTCGGCAGCGAGGCTGCTAATGCTGCCGCCGTTAGTTACCGCGCCGTTTATGGCCGATTGAACCGATGCATTCAGGCCTTCCGCTGGCGCTAGCGCGGCGTTCTCAATCCGGACGTTCTGTAGGGCAATCGCATCGCCGACGTGGGCATTACCAAAGGTGAAGTTGGTCGTGGGTACGCTTGCTGCCGCCAGATTGTTGACCACCGCCTCTATATTGGCTTGCACGGTAAGTGGCTGGCCCGGCAGCGTCGTGATACCCAGACCGTTAGCGATGCCGTCAACGGCTCCGGCAGATTCAAGGTCGACCGTCACGGTAGCGCTAACGACACCGGCTGAGCTGGTATCGAGTTGCACCTGCAGTGAACTGGTATCAACTTCACCGGCACCGAGGCCGAATATCTAGCCCAGTAGCGCCTGAATGCCGCTGGGTGGCGTTGTTGAATCGGCGCTGTTCCAGCTGGCGTTCAGGTCTTCATTAAAGTCATTATTCGCCAGGTCGTTCAGCACAGAAATAGCTTGTAGCTGATTAGAGCCGACCAGCACGTTGCCGAAATTCAGGCTGTCCTGAACCACCGGGTTGGCGAGGGCGTAGACGTTGCCGGTTACCAGCACGCTACCGTCGGCAATATCGGTTTGGCCCAGCTCCGAGCTGCCGCTGCCATCGGAGACGAAGTCCAGATTAACCGTTCCGCTGCGAGCGCCGGCGACAGAGGTATCGAGCGTTACCGCAATGGCGTTGTTACTGCTGCCGGCGGCAATGAGCGTCGGGTTAGCGCCGTTGCTGCTGACGTTGCCGGTGACACTGCTGACGCTGGCGTTAAGTGACTCTGAGAAACCGTCGTTGACCGCGACGTTATTGACCAGAATATTTCCGGTTACGACATCGCCGACATGCGAGTTAGCAAAGTTCTGAGTCGGGGCGACATCGCCTTCAGCAAAGCGATAAACATCGCCGGCGACGAGTACGGTTTGATTTGCCAGGCTGGTTTGGCCCAGCTCCGAACTACCGCTGCCATCCGAGACAAAACCCAGCGTGACGCTGCCGGTTCGGGCGCCGGCCATTGAGGTGTCGAGTGCAACGCTAATGTCACTGTTATTGGTCTGGCTTGCCGCTAACAGGTTGAAGCTGCCCGCGCCGCTGGCATCGCCACTGCTACTGAGAACATTGGCATTCAGTGATTCAGAAAAGCCGTCGCTTGGCACATTATTGGTAATGCTCACCGTGCTGCCGCGCGCATCGCCGACGTGTGAATTGCCGAGCACAATCGGCGCGTTATTCACTTCAGGGTTGGCGAAGCGGAATGCTGCGCCCTCCAGAGCAATGGTCTGGTTCTGCACGTTATCGAAGTTGTTAACAACCGCAATTTGCTGGCCGGTTAGTGCGCCGGCCTGGCTATTGTCGGCAGCATTAAAGGTGACGGTAAGGTCGCCGGTGTTTGTGCCAGTAGCGAGCGGGCCAAAATTCTGGGCGGTAACACCGCTGCCAGATAAGGCTGCATTGGTTATGCTGCCGCCGTTGGCCGCGGTTTGAATCGCACCGCGTAAATCCGCACCGCTACTGCCGCTGTTATTCACCTGGTAAGTGCGGCTTACGCTGTCGCCAACGTGGATGTTACCGAAGCTGATTGAGGCAGCGGCGGTGGTGCCATCAGACACGTCGCCGGTAATCGACTGGGCGGTATCGCCTGCCGCCAGAATTTGCCCGGCGCCGACGACATTGGCACGGCCATCGAAGCTGTTGCCGCTGCCGAAGTTGGCGTTGCTGTAGTCCTGGTCAACCGTGACATCAAAACCTTGCAGGTTGAGTGAGCCGACGGCGTTGCCGTTGTGGACGAGTTGGCTGGCGGTTGAATTGCCGGACATAGTCAGCGCGCCATCCGGGTCGATCTGAATAACACTGCCACTGGCTTGCGACTGAACCGTGGTGGTTAACGTGCCGCCAGCAGCGCGAACAGTGCCGCTGTTTTGAACCGGATCGGCCAAGGTGCCGAAGCCAAATACTTCACCGCTATTGGCCAAGCTTGCAGCATCGAGCGTGCCACCACCGAGTTCAGCAACGCCGCTAATGGTTAGGGTGTTCGCAGTGTTGTAATCGCGGTTATCCAGAACCCGCAGCGTGCCGGAAACGCTGGTCAGGCTATCTTCCAGCTGAGTAAAGCTGGTGGTGGACGTGCCATCCCGTGTTTGCAATACCGAACCTGCACCAGAAAGAACAATTTCGGCTGAGTTGTTGGTAATCGGGTCGCCGTTAAGAGTAACAACAGCACCATTACCAGTGCTAACAGCACGATAAATACCACCTTGCAACTCGCCCGCCACGTTATTGGTGAGTACCGCCGATGGCTGCATTGTTACGTTACTGCCATCCAGCGCTTCTATCGTGCCGCTATTGCTGACGTTTTGATTTTCCAGCACCAGCGAACCGCCGTTTTCGGCGCGAAGAGTGCCGCTATTGGTTAAACCCGGGGAGGCACTGCCACCGTTACCGGCGGTATCAACGAATAGCGATTGCGCGTTGATGTCAGCGGTCACTACACCACGATTATCGAGCGTC
>CAJQNE010000433.1 GCA_905479545.1 uncultured Gammaproteobacteria bacterium
TGCTTTGAAATAGGCTTCTCGTTCATAGCGTTTGGCCTCGGGGCATGAAATGAGTCGGGGTTCGTCTTCGTCGTCTACCCATACTAGAAAGACAACTTTCGTATTTAGCCAGCACAAGCTAACTAACCTTTCTTCGCCGTAATCCTCACTATGATCTTCTCTAGTGAGCATCGGCCAATCAAATACGTCGTAACAATCCGCTAAATCTATGCCATGCTTTGTCAGGTTAAGTTGGCGTTTGGCGGAATCAAAAGTCATGTCTATTATTGTATATGCAATAAATAATCTGGGCAATCTAATATTTGGCAATGTGGTGCTGCAACCCAAATTGCTTGCAGTTGACATTTTTTCCACTACGGCCTTCGGCACTTCGTTCCAAAAATCTCCCCTGAAGCAGGCGTTGGGTGCCGAATAAACTCGGTGGAACGTTTAAGTCTTTGAGATTGCGCGCTTTGGAGTAATGTAGTAAATTGTATTGCATATGCAATGCAATTGATTTGGTGAAGTCATTATGAAATCAGCAACCATCCCCCCTCTGCGGGTAACTCCTGAGTTGAGACAAGCCGCTGAAAACGTGCTTAGGGAGAACGAGTCTCTAAGTGCTTTTGTGGAGAGCTCAGTAGTAAGGCAGGTAGAGTTCCGCAAAATGCAGAAGGAGTTTATTGCTAGAGGCCTAGGGGCGAGCGAAGAGTCAAAAAGGCTCAACAATTACGTTAGTAGAGAAGATTCACTGGCAGCATTGGATGCCATTCTAGAAAGCCACCGCGGCTCCTAGTGGGATATCAACTTCGCGTAACAGCTGCCGCACAAAAGGATTTGGAGCGGCTGTTCAATTTTTTAGCAGGTGAGAATTTTTCAGCTGCTGTTCTGGCGAGAGCAGCTATTGAGAAAGCATATGATTTCGCAGAATCAATGCCGTTCGCGTGCCGAAAAGCAGAGGAGTCCAATCCATTTTTGAGAGAATTGGTCATTCCTTTTGGTAAGTCAGGCTATGTGGCATTGTTTGAAATTGAGAATGACGAAATACTGACGGTGTCGGCCATTAGGCATCAGCGCGAAGAGGACTTTCATTAATACGTGGATTTCTAAGCACTCGGCACCCAACATAGCCCTCTCAGCACTAAAAGCCTTCTGGTCAAGCTCTCCAGCGTATTCTGATTCAATCGAGCCTGGTATGGCTTGGTTCAGAGAAACACTGAAATCTGACTGGGCTACTCCTAATGAAGTGAAAGCTCAATTTTCGAACGCCAGTATTCTTCGAGATGGAAGAGTCATCTTCAATATCGCGGGTAACAAATATCGGCTAGCGGTATGGATTAACTATCCTTATCGAGTTGCGTATATCCGCTTCATAGGTACGCACAAGCAGTACGATGCAATTGATGCACAAACAATCTGAGGTGCTTTATGGAAATTCGTCCCATTAAAACAGAAGCTGATTATCAAGCAGCATTGCAAGCCATTGAGTCACTTATGATAGCTGAGCCTGATTCGCCGGAAGGGGATCGCTTGGATGTCTTGGTCACGCTGGTTGAGGCTTATGAGCGCATACATTATCCCATCGATTTCCCTGATCCTGTTGAGGCCATCAAATTTCGTATGGAACAACAAGGCTTAACGGTTGATGATCTCGTGCCTGTAATTGGCCGGAAGAACCGTGTTTATGAGATTCTCAGTAGAAAGCGCCCTCTGACACTTCGTATGATTGAAGGGTTGCATGAAGTATTCGCCATCCCTGCTGAAAGCCTTCTGAAGCACAGCGTTGATCGTGGTCATGCTGCTTAAGGTTAGTCTGCAATTAGTGCCCAACAATTGCATGGGGAGGGGCAGTTTTTTCCACTACCGCTTCGCTCTCGTTTCAAAAATCGCCCCTCATGCAAAGCGTTGATATGCCTTTCCATGTCAAGCCTCGTAAGATTTTTTTAATCGCTATTGTCTAATCACATGACGGTTTACCTGTATTGCTGCAACCCCTTAGGGCAGTAGTCGGGCCAATCTTTCGACGATGGATCATGCTGAAATTCGTGGATTACCTGTTGCCAGGCAGTGCCACATGGTTGTGATTCGTCTGTGTGCCTTGCCGCCCTCTAGAAACGTGGGTCAGCTAACCGTTGCCGGTTACTGCCACTTAACGCCGTCGCCGATTACACACTACACGGGGCCCAACTACTGGCCTGAGAAGTCGCGACTCCTTTTTTGTTTGATGAATGAAGGGTTTGGGGTTCGCTGCTAGCTTATTCGGTAATTTATATCAGGCGGCCTCCGGTGCCAGTGGCACCTGCCGGGCTGCCGACCAGATAAAGCCGATGAGCTCACGTGCCACGGCCGTGATGACTTTGTTCTGGTGCATGCCTCTGGATTTGAGCTTCATGTACCGACGGTGTAGCCGGGTTTGGGCCGTCCAGACAATTTCAATAATGTCCGGGTCTATCCCTTCTTGCCGCTGGCTGATTTGCCTCGAGACTTTCGGGCTGTAGTGGTTGCGGTATTAATCCACGGCGGCGCTGGTTGGAGGGCAGTCGCTTTTGGCTGCCGGTGGGAAGGCATACTGTCTAGCTCCCACTGGACAGTTCGTACCATATATCGTACGCTATTGAGGTTGTAATATTTGGGCCAGCGTTATGAACATTCTTACTGCGAGTGAAGCTCGGGCGAATCTCTATCGCCTGATTGATCAAACAGCCACTTCTCATGCCCCAATTCATATAAGCGGCAAGCGGAATGGCGCGGTACTTATCTCTGAAGAAGATTGGTCAGCGATTCAGGAAACCCTGTTTTTACTCAGCGTTCCTGGGATGCGTGAATCAATTAAAGAAGGAATGAACACACCAGTTTCGGAATGCTCTTCGGAGCTTGATTGGTGAATTGGGAGGTTGTTTATACCAATCAAGCTAAAAAGGATGCTCGAAAACTTGCAGCTTCAAACCTGAAGAAAAAAGCACTAGAGCTTCTGAGCATAATTGAAGAAGATCCTTATCAAAATCCACCATCATATGAAAAACTGGTTGGTGATCTGGCAGGTGCATATTCACGTCGCATCAATATCCAGCATCGGCTGGTGTATGAAGTCCTTGAAGAAGAAAACACTGTCAAGGTAGTGCGGATGTGGTCACATTATGAATAAGGCGGTGGATAACAATCGCACGCAGCCGGACTTCGGCAAGCTACGCTTGCCTCAGCCGCTGATGCGAAGCGTTCTGCATTAATCCTATGAAACTTTATGGTGTGTGCAAGTGTGGCAATTGCGAGGTTGTAGCTGAGGGCTCAATTGAACTCAGTACGCTAGTGCCTCGCATATGCGATTGCGAGTATTGTCAGCTGCACCCGTCGGCGGTGGTTAGTAGCCCCAATATGGCGGTTTCGGTTAAAGCCGAGGCGTCGTCCATATACCAAGCTGTTAACGGCAGTGGCCAAGCTGTCTTCTATCATTGCAAAGGTTGCAATCAGCTGCTCGCAGTAGGTGCGATATTTTCTGGTGTATCGCTGGGCGCCGTCAATGCATGCCTTTTCGGCAATTCCGATCAGTTTGCAGAGCCAATATCGATCCAGCCGTGGTTACTTTCGCCGGCCGAGAAAATGGCGCGCTGGTCAAAGCTCTGGGGTGGTCTGAAAATCTGTTATGCATAACCAAGCGTTCAAGTGGGCCATCCCAATCGGCGCGCTAGCTTCGCAAATTTTACGCGTCGCTTTGGCACGTTGTGCGCCCCGCGGGTACTCCACTTATCCGCTTAACTTGGCGTTATGCGCCCAAACGAATACTGAAAGAAGCTCAAGATGAATGAAGTGCCCTTTACAGAGTCACTCGCTCATTTCGTGGCCAATGACAGGTGGAGTGAGGTCGAGCAATTTTTCAATGAATCAGCCTTTGCGAAACACCTGGGAATACATGTGAATTTTAGCGATCCTGCCAATCCACGGTGTGAAATAAATACTATTGAACCGTTTCACCTAGGTGGGGTTGGAAAAGATTATATAAACGGGGCCGTCATTGCTGGCATGTTTGACTTAGTAATAGGGTTAACTGGAATCACATATACGCCACTGGGCAATATGGCGACTTCTAACGTAAACATACGGATGTTGAAGCCCGTCGAGAAAAATCGGTTTTATTTGACTGGGGCGGTAACTCAAAAAGTCGGGAGCCGTGTGTTTTCTGAGGCAACTTTATTTAACTATTTGGAAGAGCCCTGTGCCGTCGCTAATGGCGAGATCAGGGTTGGAATAGCATGAGAAAGGGTCTTGCTCTGAACCTACAGCCGCATAACAAATCATTGCTGCGGATGTTTGACCCGCCAGCCATTTCGGCTGCCGCAAAAACAGGCGTCGCCTCAAACGCCGTGGCATTCAGGCGTTAGGCAACATACCAACACCCCATAGAAAATGGTGAATCCAGAATGAAAACTGAGTTACAGCTACAAAACGAAGCAATAGCCTTTTTTCGTACTTTTGTTGATGCTTTTAGTACCTTCAATGGGGCTGTTGTCGCTCAACTTTTCTGCTCCCCGTATCTGGCAGTGACTGCAGACGGGACTAGTAAAGTTCTATCCACTTCTACCGAAATAGCTGATTACTTCCAACAATATCTCAATGACTACAGGTCAAGTGGTTGCCAGTCCTGTGTTTTCCAGGACCTAGAGACAGTCGCTATAGGTTCAAATGCCGCATTATTTACGGTCACATGGCAACTGTTTGGCAATGAGGGCGCAGAAATCAGTTCGTGGCGCGAGTCGTATAATGTAGTCAAATCCAATAACAACATGGTTGCGTATTCGTCAGTTGATCATGCCGCCTAACAAGTTTTTGCAGAGGAAGTCGCTAGGCTCCTTGGATAAATTTTTCCACTACGGCCTTCGGCACTCAGTCCCAGAGGTCGCCCGAAAGCTAAAGCGTTACACACCACGGAGATATCACTCCAATGTCTAATAGTGAAAATCCTGTATTGCCACTCGAGGGCGGGTGTCAATGTGGGAGTGTACGTTACGGAATTACTGAGTTACCCCTGTCGCTGTACGCATTCCATTGCAAGGAGTGTCAGAAACAGTGAGCACTCTGCTAAGAGTTGCTTAAACGGCGGCTCGGTTACTTAACGGCCAGTGCAAGCACTGCCATTCGCGACATACTGCTGCAGCGATAGGGCAATATCATCACTTAATTGCTGGGCTAGTTGCCTGAAGCTAGCAATATCCACCGCGTTCGCCGCTGGTAAATTGCTGCTGTAATTGCCGACGCAATTAACGGCTATATCACCGCCGCTTAGGCTCCAGCTAGTGGCCAGAACCGTGCGTTCACCCACCACCGTGAAAAACTCTTGTACAGCAACGCGTAAGCGGTAT
This sequence comes from uncultured Gammaproteobacteria bacterium, assembly GCA_905479545.1. Classification (GTDB taxonomy): domain Bacteria; phylum Pseudomonadota; class Gammaproteobacteria; order CAJQNE01; family CAJQNE01; genus CAJQNE01. Next base: position 5,334 of record CAJQNE010000433.1, read on the forward strand.
ACCGGCCGGTTGGGGTCGGCGGCGAGGTAGGTAACGTCGATACCGGGTAACTTCTGACTTAGCGAGTAGCTCAGTGTGCCACGCAGCTCGTCGGGTAGTGGTGAGGCCCAAACCTGATTGGCTAATTCATACAGTGCGCCGCTTTGGCTTTGCGCGACGATTAATTCTGTATTGAGCCGCTCCGGCACCGCAACGCTGAGCAAGCGAAATTGCAGGCGCTTTGCACTGTTGTCCGCTGGATCTAACGGTGTCGAAAGACTGTAACTCTGGATTAGCGGTGGACCTGCAGTACAGCCGCTGATCAATATTGCCAGTAGTAAGGTAGCAGCCAATAATGTCGGTTTGTTCATCGTCTTGGCCCATTGTAGGTTGGAGTGTCGTTACGGGCTGGTGCTGCGGCTCGTGGAGTTTGCGCTGAGGGTGCCCGCGGGTTATCGAACGGGTTTCTGGGTTCGTCTTTACCGAGCAGCATTTGCTGTGGATCACGTTTCACTGAGTCTGCCAGGGTTCTAACTGCGCGGAGGGCACGATCGGCTTCCTGCAGGGCACTGCGAAGTTCGGTTATTAGCACCGCATCTTCGTCGCCGATGGTGTTCTCTAGCGTGGCGCTGATTTTCTCTGTGGCATCACCGAGTTTTTGAACGGCTGTTTGCGTGGTAGGCAATAGCTCTTGATTAAGCGTCACGAACGTATCGCCAGCGTTATTCATCGCTGTTCTGGCAGTGCGCATGGTGTTATCAACGTTACCGTTAAAGTCGGTTACCGCCGTATCTACAGTCTGTTCGAGCCGTGCGATGGTAGCTCGTGCATCCTGCATCATGCCGCGCAGTTCGCCGGCCAGTTCGCTGATAGGCACTTGCTGGAATTTTTTCAGTAGCGAGGCGACCTGGACTTGCAGTGCGTCTAGAGCACTGGGCACGGTAGGAATACGTAGGGTGTTGTTGGAGGCGAAAATACTTTCCGGAGGTTCAGCGTCGGGAAGAATGGACAGCACAATTTGTTGTTGTCCCGTAAGTATATTGGCGCTCTGCATTTGCGCCCGCAGGCCTTGGCCGATTAGTAGCTTCAGTAGTGATTTAACATTTCTGTTTTCGGCTTCAATGCTGTCTAGCAGGTTGTAGTACGCGGAGCCTAGCTTTTGCGGTGTTAACTCAGCGGTTACGATACCGTAAAAACGCTGCTGTTCAGGTAGGTAGTCGACTTCGATGTCGATAACTTTACCCATTTCCAAGCCGAGAAACTGCACGCGAGCCCCCGAGCTTAAGCCGGCTATAGACTGCTCAAATTGGAATTCAACAATGAGTGAATCGCCGAGCGGGGTCGCGGCCATTGCCGTGGTTTGGCCATTAAATAAGGTAAAGAGCTGTTCTGGGTGTGGTGATATTTTAGCCCTATCGTCCATACCCGGCGGGTTGCCGAAGGCTATGCCGCCGAGCAAAATAGTAGTGAGCGACTGGGTTTCTAACGATACGCTGCCGCCTGCCACCGACACATTAATACCGCTGGCATTCCAGAAGCGTGTTTGGCGATTAACAAATTTGTCGAACGGCGGCCGGATAAATAGTTCTAGCGAAATTTGCTCGCCGTGGTCATCGAGTTCGTATTTGGCTACCTGGCCAGCCTCGAGGTGACGGTAGTAGACCGGTGAGCCGACATCGAGCGATCCCAGCTCGGTGCCGATTAACTGGAAGCGAGTGCCTTTTTCGCTTTGCCCGACTGGTGGCGGTGATTCGAGGCCGGTAAAACGGTGCTGTCGCTGATTTGAAGCGCCTGCATCGACGCCGATATAGGCGCCGGAGAGTAGGGTGCCTAGCCCGGAAACACCGCTGGTGTCGACGCGCGGCCGGACTACCCAAAATTGGCTGTCGGTAACGGCGAGACGGCTGGCCGAGTTACGTAAGGCTACTTTAACGAGCACATTGTCGTCGGCTCCCAGCTGTACGTCGGTTACTTTACCTACCACAACCTCTTTGTAGCGAACTTCAGTTTTGCCTGCGCTAACACCCGTGGCGGTTAGGAAGCTAATGGTTATCTCCGGGCCTTGGGCACGGTAGTTTCGAACTAACAGTACGCCACCGGCTATAGCTGCCACGATGGGCACTAGCCATATCAACGATAGACTGCGCCGTGGTTTGCGTTGGATATGTGCTGTTGGAGCGTCAGTCATTTGGTTTGCTGTGGTCCCAGGTTAGCCGCGGATCATAACTTTTTGCGGCAAGCATTGTGAGTACAACCACCATGGCAAAGGCGACCGTCGCCAAGCCTGGTTGAATGGTGGCAAGGCCGCGAAACTGCACGATGGCAGCCAGTAAGGCGACGACAAAAATATCGAGCATCGACCAGGGGCCGATAAGTTCGAGGAAGTTGTAGAGTCGCGTTCGCGCCTGTTGTTTGCCTGCGTAGCCAAGCGTGTTGAACAACGCTAATAGAATAAGCGATAGCATTTTTCCAAGCGGCACAATAACACTGGCGACAAAAACGATAATGGCTAAATCGTAGGACTCCAGATGCCAGAGGTGCAGCACACCGCCGACGATAGTGCTGGACTGATTGCCGTTGATAGCATGGGTATGCATTATCGGCAGCACATTGGCTGGGATATAAAACAGCATCGCGGTAATTACCAGTGCCCAGGTGCGTGCCTGCGAGTTTGGTTTGCGTTGGTGCAAAACCGCCGAGCAACGAGGGCAGTGCGGGTGGCCGTCGGCCTCTAAGGCCGCGTCGTGATTAACCACAAAGCTACAATAGTGGCATTGCAGCAGAGCCTTCGAGCGGCCGGTTATGATGCTGGCAGTCATGATGCGGGCTCGGCTAATGCATCGGGCTCTTTATCAACAAGGCGAAGATCCCACAGCTCGTGTAGCGGTGTATTGGAGAGTAGTGGCATAAGAATAACCAAGCCGATTAATCCCACCATGCCGACGTTAAAGCTAACACTTGCAATGCCGAATAATTTAGCCAGCGCTACGGCCAGGCTGAGGGCGAATACGTCGAGCATTCCCCAAGGGGCAAGGTCTTGCAGGGTATGCACTGCTCCGTGGAAGCCAGGGCAGCGTTTGCCCGCGACCAGAAAGCCGGATATCCAGACCATCAAACAAATTTCCAGTAACGGAAATAGCAGCAGTGTCGCTAATACTAAGGCGGTTACCAGGCCGTAGCTGGTTTCGCTCAGGGCCATGGCGGCGCCAATAATAGTAGTGCTGCGGGAATCGCCGTTCAGCTCGACGTTTACGATGGGGTATAGGTTGGCAAAGCAAAACGCTAATAAGGCAGTGAGACTTAGCGCCAACAGGGCTTGTGGCTGCAGTCGTGGTGGTTTGAGTAGTACATTGTTGCAGCGCTCGCATCGTGCCACTTCATTGCGCTGCAGCGTCGGCCGCGCGTAAGCGGCGTCGCAATGATGGCAGAGTATCCAGCCGGGTCGGGCGGGCTGTGATGAGGGGGCGCTTGGCATGGCGCCATTGTGGCGAGTTAGCCGCTCGCAGGCAATGCGTTGTGAGCCTGAAAGTTGTTTTGTCCGCAGCTTAGCCAAGCTGCGGATTCGTGAATGTAATCCAGAAATGCCAACGTTGAAGCAACCCGGTTGGCTTACGACTTCAACCCACGACCGCTATTCAGCAAGTACAACGCCAACGCACCAAAGCCAATAGAGAACGCCAGCATTACCGAATAAGCAATTCCCAGGCTGATATCCGAGCTACCAAGAAAGCCGTAGCGGAAGGCGTTCACCATGTACAGAATCGGGTTGGCCAACGAGACGTTCTGCCACAGTTCCGGCAATAGTGAGACTGAATAAAACACGCCGCCCAGATAGGTGAGCGGGGTGAGAATGAAGGTCGGTACTATCGAAACATCGTCGAAGCTACGGGCAAAAATCGCGTTAATCAGCCCGCCAATTGAAAACAGCAGCGCGGTAAGTAACACCGTAGTTATGGTGATAAACGGGTGGGCGATGTGAATGTCTGAAAAGAATAAAGCCACGACCGTAACGATTGCACCGACTGCCAGACCGCGGAATAAGCCGCCGCTGATATAGCCTGCCAGTACCACCCAGTTCGATACAGGCGCGATCAGAATTTCTTCGATATGCCGCTGGTACTTAGCGCTAAAAAATGATGACACCACATTGCCGTAGGCATTGGTAATCACTGACATCATAATAATCCCTGGCGCGATGAAGTCCATATAGCTGTGGCCGTCCATTTCGCCAATACGCCCGCCGATGAGGCTGCCAAAAATGACGAAGTACAAGGTCATGGTAATCGCTGGCGGCAGCAGCGTTTGTGTCCAGATACGCAAAATGCGGATGATTTCGCGCCGCAGGATTGTTTTGTAGGCGACCCAATTGGTGCGCGCCTGTGAAGGCATCGCGGCGGTGGTTAATGTTTCTGTGCTCATGCTGCGGCATCCTGTTGGCTTGCTTTGTTTTCACGACGGGTAAGCCGGACAAACAATTCTTCAAGCCGGTTAGCTTTATTGCGGAGATTCATCACTTCAATGCCTTGCGATTGCAGTGCCGCCAGCGCTTCCGAAATACTGTCGCCCTTGCGGATATCCAGTTCCATTTCGTCGTCGCCGGTTTGGCGGGTTTCTAGATTTGCCACGCTAGTCTTAGTCAAATCGCCTGCGGTGTTGAGTACGTAGGTTTCAATATCCAGCTGGCTTAGCAGGGCGCGCATGGTGGTATTGGTCACTATGTCGCCGGAATCGATAATCGCGATATTCCGACACAGTTGTTCGGCTTCTTCGAGATAGTGGGTGGTGAGAATAATGGTGGTGCCGGCGGCATTAATCTCTCGCAAAAAGTCCCATAACGAACGACGTAGCTCAATATCAACGCCTGCAGTGGGTTCGTCGAGAATCAGCAGCCGTGGCTGGTGAATCAGCGCGCGGGCGATCATCAGGCGGCGACGCATACCGCCGGACAGCAACCGCGATGCATCGTCGCGTTTTTCCCACAGGTCGAGACGTTTCAGTAGCTTCTCAGCCCGGCGTTTTGCTTCGCCATAGGGCACGCCGTAGTACCCCGCTTGTTGGGTAACTATTTGCAGCGGGGTTTCAAAGTTATTGAAATTGAATTCTTGTGGTACGACACCGAGCAGTGGCTTGGCCGAGTGCGGCTGCTGATGTAAATCCTGCCCGTACACCTGAACACTGCCAGCCGTTTTACGTACCAACGTGCTGATAATGCCAATAAGCGTCGATTTACCCGCGCCGTTAGGGCCGAGCAGGGCAAAGAAGTCGCCATGTTGCACGGTTAAGTTAATGCCGTTGAGTGCGCGCTGGCCGCCGTCATAAATTTTTTCGAGCGAGCTGACCTGCAGTGCGGGCACTGAGTTCGTTGCCGGAGTAGGCGTGGTAACCACGGTGGTGTCCTTGGATTAAGCGCGGGTCCTTAAATATGCGGGCAATCTCACTATTTTCAAGGCGTTTTCCGTCGGGGCGGTGTGGTGCTAGCTAGGTTTTTAGGCTGAGTAAGTAGTTCATCATCGCCATGCCGCACTGTTCCAGGTATTGGTTGTTCTGCGAGGCTTTGCTCAGCAGTAACGAGCCTTCCATTGCGGCGGCGATAAACGCGGCTGTTTGGTCGGGGCTGACGCTGCGGCGGACTACGCCTGAGGCTTGGCCGCGAGCTAGTGATGAGCTGATCGCATCGATCCAGTCGTCATAAATATCGCTGATTCGCGTGCGGAATCCGTCGTCTAGTAACGCCATTTCCTGGGCTAAAGAAGCTAGCGGGCAGCCGTTCTGTGCGAGCTCTGCTACTACCGTGTCGCGATATTCAATCAGCATTAGCGATAAGGTTTTTAACGGGTCGTCGGATTGCTTTAGCGGCTCAATCCACCATTCGCTAATGCGGGCCCGCAGCCACTCGTC
>CAJQNE010000434.1 GCA_905479545.1 uncultured Gammaproteobacteria bacterium
CGATGTTATTGCTTGCCCAAAAGGAATACGCCAGCAAAGCTCGCTACGGCTATGTTCGAGGCGGGGAACCGGTGTACTACGTACGAAACATCCGCCGTCGCTACAATGCCTATCGCTTGCACGATCAGCGCGTTCTTAACCGCCAACAACTATTGACCGCCAGTCTCGACTAACGGCTAAGTTTTTACCCGCTGCAGGCTTTGCAGGCACAAAAAAAGCCCGGCTGAGTTATCCGCCGGGCTTTCTTAAGTTGGTGGTTAAGGGTGGACTTGAACCACCGACATCAGCATTATGAATGCTGCGCTCTAACCAACTGAGCTACATAACCAAATTCTCTTCAAACACGCTATTCGGCGTTTGCGAGCGCGCGTATTTTCATGGTTTTACTGCCGACTGTCAAGCTGAAATCGGCGGACCTGACGCTAGCTTGACCGGCCGAAAGCCTGTTAATAAACGCTCTGCTAAACGTTGAAGCGGAAGTGCATCACATCACCTTCTTTCGCGATATATTCCTTACCTTCCAGACGCCATTTGCCCGCATCTTTTGCACCCGCTTCACCTTTACAGGCAACAAAGTCGTCATAAGCTATTACTTCGGCACGAATGAAGCCCTTTTCAAAATCGGTATGGATCACACCCGCACACTGCGGCGCGGTAGAACCCTCTTTGAACGTCCAGGCACGCACTTCCTGCACACCGGCAGTGAAGTAGGTTTGCAAGCCCAGTAGTTCATATGCGGCCCGAATAACCCGATCTAAGCCCGCTTCCTCCATACCCAAGTCGCTTAAAAACTCGGCCTTGTCATCGTCATCAAGCATGGCGATTTCGGCTTCCATTGCGGCACAAACCGGCACCACCAGCGCTGCTTCTTTTTCCGCATGTTCACGCAAACGATCCAGGTGCGGGTTGTTTTCGAAGCCGTCTTCCGCGACGTTAGCAATGTACATAGCCGGCTTGATCGTTAACAGGTTGTAGTCACGCAGCCCTTTTCGCTCATCGACACTAAGCTCCATCGCCCGAACAGCACGGCCCTCAGCTAACCAGTCACGTACTTTAGCGACGAGGTCGCGCTTACCGATGGCTTCTTTGTCGCCTGTTTTAGCTTGCTTGCTTAGCTTTAACAACGACTTCTCAATCGTCTCCAGATCAGCCAACGCCAGCTCAGTCAGAATCGTTTCTATGTCTGAAAGCGGGTCAATCTTGCCCGCGACGTGGGTGATGTCGTCGTCTTCAAAACAACGCACAACATTCGCAATCGCATCGGTTTCGCGAATGTGCGACAAAAACTTGTTACCCAAGCCTTCACCCGAGGCCGCACCGGCCACCAGGCCGGCGATATCAACGAATTCAACCGTCGTCGGCAGCGTTTTCTTCGGGTTTACAATTGCCTCTAACGCCGCCAGCCGGGGGTCTGGTACCGGCACAATGCCGACGTTAGGGTCGATGGTACAAAACGGGTAATTTTCAGCGGCAATTTCCGCTTTGGTCAGCGCGTTGAATAGCGTGGACTTACCAACGTTGGGCAAGCCAACAATTCCGCATTGAATAGGCATAATTAGTTATCTACTAGTTTGGGTCGTTTTAAGGCAGGCGCACAGGCGAGTGCCCATTACTGCTTAGGCTTAAACGACGGCCATAAATCTTTAAGAGTGGTTTTTTTCGGCTCGTTTTTTTGCGACGCAGGCACTTGACTAGCCGTTGCTGAAGGCTGAGAAGCAGACTTGCCCGCATCCCGGTTAGCCGGCTTTTGCTGCTTGTAAGGCTTAGGCTGTCTGGCCTTCTTACCAGAGCCATTGATGCTGTTCATAGCTTTAGCTAAGCCATCGGCAAATAAAACAGGCAATGCATCAGCAGAACGCTTAATCGCTTTTTCAATATCTTGCCGGTCAGAGACAGACGGTCGTGCCAGCACGTAATTCACGACCTGATCGCGGTGACCCGGATGACCAATACCCACGCGCAAGCGTAGATATTCAGCGCCCAAATTCGCCGAAATATCGCGTAAGCCATTGTGACCGCCATGACCACCACCTTGTTTGAGTTTGATCTCACCCGGCGGCAAATCCAGCTCATCATGGGCGACTAACAACTGCCCGGGGTCTAACTTATAAAACTGCGCCACAGCCTGAACCGCCTGACCCGAGCGATTCATAAAGGTATCAGGCTTGAGCAGCTTAACTTCCTGCCCACCGATAGTTACTCGCGAAACCTCGCCAAAAAACTTACGCTCATTCAGCCACGGGCTGCCACCACAATGACGGTGCAGTTCATCACATAGCCAAAAGCCCGCGTTATGGCGGGTACCGTCATATTTTGCCCCGGGGTTTCCGAGGCCAATAATCCAGGCAACTGTCATAGGCGGGCTTCTGGTTATGCTGTTATGAACGGCGAATGGCCAACATCGGCCACCCGCCACTCAACGTAGGTTTAGTCGTCAGACTTGTCTTCGTCAGCGTCGTCTTTCTGGTTCGCAGCAGGTACTTCGCTAGCCTCTGGCGCTTCAGTCTCTTCTTCCGGCTCAACTTCCTTACGGGGAACCATAATATTGGCTACGGTTTGGTCTTCACCACCGTGCGCAAGCACCAGAAGCTCAGCGCCTTCAGGCATAACCAGGTCGCTTAAGTGCACACTATCGCCAATGTTCAGGCCAGTCATATCCACTTCAATGAACTCAGGCAGGTTCTTCGGCAGTACCGAAATTTCAACTTCCTGAATTACGTGCTGGGCGATACCACCTTCATCCAGACCCGGTGCCTTGTCTTCGTTAACGAAGTGCAGCGGCACAGTGACGGTTAGCTTCTGGCCTTTAACAACGCGCAGGAAATCCATGTGCAAGATGTCCAGACGGAAGGGGTGGCGCTGTAGATCTTTAAGAATTACGCGCTCAGCTTTACCATCAACTTCAATGTTCAGAATGTGCGAGTAGAACGCATCGTCCTGCAGGTGACGAATCATTTCGTTCTGCTGCATCGTGATACTTACCGGCTTACCTTTACCACCATAAATAACACCAGGAACACCACCAGTGCGACGCAGGCGACGAACGTCCGCTTTACCGGTCTCTTCGCGGCTTACCGCATTTACATTAAAGTCAACTTCACTCATTTTAGCTCTCCGACAACCTTTCTCTCAAACAGCCACACAGCGATTGCCTTGTGCTGCCCGGATATCAATGCCGTTATAGTGCGACGCTATCGTCGCGTTACATAGCAGCAAACCCGACTGGTTTGCCGTCTACAAAATTTGTGTTGCGTAGACGCTACTTGTTAGCCGTCGACGTACAGCGAACTAACCGACTCAGCATTCGAAACCCGCCGCATCGTTTCACCTAGAATACCGGCGATGCTCAGCTGGCGAATTTTCGGGCACTGCTTAGCCTCATCGGTCAGTTGAATAGTATCGGTTACTACCAATTCATCCAGCACCGAGGCGTTCAAATTTTTAATGGCGTTACCCGACAACACCGGGTGAGTGATGTAAGCCGCCACGT
>CAJQNE010000435.1 GCA_905479545.1 uncultured Gammaproteobacteria bacterium
ACAGTGAAAGTAAGTTACTATTTCTGGGTGGGCTCGACGACTGGGGTTCAATGCGAGCCGGTGTGCCCGATTCGATGAAAACTGTGCTACTGCCGGGCGTGTCGGTGGATAACTTGCCTGACGACGCGACTCGCTGGGACGACGCTGTCGCTAGTGCCAGCCCATTGGCTGAGCCGGTGAGCCGGGCGGCTGATGATCTCGCCCGGTTGGTATATACCTCCGGTAGCACCGGTAGACCGAAGGGTGTGATGATTTCTTTTGGCAGCATGGCGGCAGCGTCGGCGCTGCTTTCCAACCTTACCGAGGTGAGCCCGGACGACCGGATGATTTCTTACTTGCCTTTGGCCCACGTCTTCGAGGCGGCGGCAGTGCTTACGGCCTCGTTACGCTACGGTTTTCAGGTGTATTTCAGTGAAGGTTTGGCGACCTTTGCCGCTGATTTGCAACGTGCCCGGCCGACTATTTTTCACTCCGTGCCACGGCTGTGGGTGAAGTTCCAACAGGCGGTGCAGTCAAAACTGCCACAGGCGAAACTTGATGAGTTACTGGCCAACCCGGCCAGTGCAGAGCCAACCCGTAAGCAAATACTTACGCAGCTCGGCCTGCAGGATACCCGCATCGCAGTCACCGGCTCAGCACCATTGGCGCCATCGGTTATGGAATGGTATCGCAGCCTCGGCCTGGAGCTGCTGGAAGGCTATGGTATGTCCGAAGATTTCACCTACTCGCACTGCTCACGACCCGGTGAGTCCCGCATCGGCTACGTCGGCCATGCCAACGAGGGTGTTCAGCGACGAATTGACGACAGTGGCGAAGTGCAGATCAAAAGCCCGGCGGTTATGCAGGGCTACTACAAAGAGCCGGAGAAAACTGCCGAAGCTTTCACCGAAGAGGGCTGGTTCCGTACCGGCGATTTAGGTGAGGTGGATGAAGCAGGGCGGCTGCGTATCACCGGCCGGATGAAAGAGCTGTTTAAAACCAGCAAGGGTAAATATGTTGCGCCCGCACCGATCGAGAATAAGTTCGGCCACCCATATATAGAAGCAATGTGTGTCAGCGGTGCGAACCAGCCACAGCCGTTCATACTGCTGATGCCGAGTGCTGAATCCCGGCCGAAACTTGAAAGCGCTGAAGCGCGGGCTGAATTCGAAGCTCAGATCGAAGCGACGATGGACAAAGTTAACGCGACGTTAGACCCGCATGAAAAGCTGGGTTTTGCCGTGGTAGTGGCTGACCAGTGGACCATTGAAGACGGCTTCCTGACACCGACCATGAAGATCAAACGGAATGTGATCGAAGAGAATTACGAGTCGCAGGTTGATGGTTGGTATGCAGCCAAACAGCGCGTTATCTGGGCTTAATCGAAAGGCTTGGCTAAAGAGGGTGATGTAAAACAGCATCATTGCGAGCGCAGCGCGGCAATCTCTAAGCTCAAAGGTAGTGAGATTGCCGCGCTACGCTCGCAATGACAGGCTATTTGTTAGTTTAACGACGGCCTGTTTGGTTATAGGTTAGTTCGATTATGAGCGGCGCTTGGCGCACTAATTCAACGTTAATTATGCTGGCCCAATCAGCCGTTCTGCTTACCCACCAGCTCAGTAATAAGTCGCTGTAACCAGCGAGGCTGATGCTTGCCGAGTGTGATTAAGGCCCGGTTGCTGGCACCGTTAATATAGAGCGGCTTACCGGCCATACAGGCGGCATAGCCTTGCTGTGCGACTTCCTCGGCACTCATGTTTTTCACAAACGGTACATTCATCGATTTACCGTCTTCTTTGGCAATCATGTCTGTCTCGGTAAAGCCGGGGCACAGCGCGGTCACAGTAACGCCTTTGTCTTTTAGCTCAATATTCAGCGCCTCGGAAAACGACAGCACGAAGGCCTTGCTAGCTGCGTAAGTGGAAAGGTAGGGAATAGGTTGAAAGGCTGAAGTAGAGGCGATATTCATAATCCGGCCTTGCCCGCGTTCCAACATGCCGGGCAGTACACGGTGGCTCAGTGCCATGAGTGTGCCGATATTCACTTGCAGCAATTGTTGATGTTGGGGTTCTGGTGTTTCCCAAAACGGGCCTTCGTACAACAGCCCGGCGTTGTTGACCAGAATATCAATTACCAAACCCAGTTCGGTTGCTTTAAACAGCAACGCCTCTGCGGCATTGGTGGCACTCAGGTCCTGCGGTATCACCGTCGCCTTGATACTGTGCTTGCGTTGTAAGTCTTCGGCCAGACTTTGCAACTTATGGGCGCTGCGAGCCACCAGAATTACATCGTGACCGTTGCGGGCAAACTCAGTAGCGATAGCGGCCCCTATACCGCTAGACGCGCCGGTGACCAGCGCGGTGCCTTTGTTGTTGGTTTTGTTGGTCATGGTTTATTCCGGGTCGGGTCAGGCGGCTTCGAGGTGGACGGGTAGGCGTTGTACCTGCGGTGCAGTGTCACAACAGGCGATGGCCTAACTATACCCATCGGCCGGAGCTGCATTCCCTCCGAATTAATAGCCTTAAAGTCGGCAATCGGCTTATGCATAAGTTAGCGATGAATTTTTGACGGATTTAGGCTTAACTACTGGTGAAGTAGGTGTATTCTTATTGTATTCGTATTAACGGTTGCTGTTCCCTGGAGTGCGCCGTTAGCGAGCCTGCCCGTGTGTGCATTGCACTTGTGAACTACACTTGTGAATTGTACGAAAGGCGACCTTGGCCAAAATGGAAGTAGCTGATGCCCGCGTCTGAACAGGTCATAGCAGTGCTGCAAGCCTGCCCCGTATTTGCCGATTTGCCGGAGGCGGAAGTGCGGCAGCTTGCCGGGCTGGGGCAGTGCGTTACGGTACCTGCTGACGAGCTTCTTCTGAGCCAGGGCGATGTGGCCGATGCGCTTTATGTGTTGGCAGCGGGTAGCGCGGAAGTGTACTGCGCTGACGAGCAGGGCCAGAAGACCATTCTTACTGAGCTGGGGCCGAACGAATGTTTCGGCGAGATGAGCTATTTCTCCGGCGCTTTGCGGTCGGCCTCGGTACGGGCAAAGGTTGAGTGCCGCCTGGTTAGAATTGCTTATAACGACCTTAAGCAAGCGCTCTGCTCTTCGGCAGAGCTGAATCGCAAGTTTCTCGATATTATCAGTGAGCGCTTGCGGCACACCAATATGCGCATGCAAGCCACCAGTAGCCACGCCCGGCGGGTGGAACGGGCGCTGGAAAGCCTGCGTGACTTTGTCGACATGTCTGACGTACTCGACATGCGGATGGATATTGAAGGTCTTATTCGCCAGGTCGTTCATTCCGCCAGTCAGGTGCTCAGCGCTGATCGTGCTTCGCTGTTCCTGCTCGATCCGCTCAGCGGCGACCTCTGGTCGAAAGTGGCTGAAGGCGAGGGCACCCGTGAGATTTGCATTCCGGCCGGCACCGGTGTGGCCGGTTGGGTCGCGACCCATGGCGAGCTGCAGAACATTGCCGATGCCTACGATGATGAACGGTTCAATCGTGATATCGACCGCGACACCGGCTACCGGACTCGTTCGATTTTATGCGGGCCGGTAAAGAACCTGCAGGGCGAAGTGATCGGTGTCATTCAGGTTATCAATAAGCGCAGCGGCGAAGGCCTACCGGCGGCTGAATTTACCGCTGAGGACGAGGCGCTGTTTCGGGCGTTCTCTTACCAGACGGCCATTTCGGTTGAGAACTTCCGTCTGTATCAGCGAATGGTCAGCAGCCAGCAAAAAATGGTGCTGATGCTCGATGTGGCGACCTCGGTGGGCCAGACGCTGGACCTGGATCTGCTGATGGACCGCATCGTCATTAAAATAACCGAGGTGTTGGAAGCGGACCGCTCGTCGTTGTTTCTGGTTGATCATGCGACCGGCGAGCTGTGGGCCAAAAGTGCCCAGGGAACCGGAGTTAAAGAAATTCGTTTTCCACTGAATTCGGGCTTGGCCGGGCACGTCGCCACTACGGGTGAAGTGCTGAATATCGAGGATGCTTACGAGGACCCACGTTTTAATCAGGCCTTCGATAAAAGCACTGGTTTTCGCACCCGCAGCATGCTTTGCTGCCCGGTAAAAAACCGCGATGGTGAAGTGCTCGGCGTGACTCAGGTGATGAATAAACACGCCGGTAGTCACGGCGAAATTGGCCCGTTTAGCGAAGACGATATTGAACTGCTGCTGGCGCTGTCGGCGCAAATTGCCGTCGCTCTGCAAAACGCCAAACTGTACGAAAACACCCGGGCGATGAAGAACTATCTGGAGAGCGTGCAGGAGAGCATTTCCAACAGCATTATCACGCTCGATAATCAGTGGCGTATCCAGACCGTTAACCGCGCTGCTGCAACCTTGCTGGAAGTAGACGCTGAGGGACTGGTGGGGCAAAACTTGCGGGAACTAATTGGTGAGGCAAATCCCGGTGTTATCAGTGCCATTGAAAACATCTACGCCAATCGCAAGATGCTGATTGAATACGATGTGACGCTTCAATTGCCCAATAGTCAGGAGCATTCGTTAAACGTCAACTACCTGCCGCTGCTCGCCCATGATGGCGAGAATCTGGGTGTGATCGCGGTGTTCGAGGACATCACCCGTGAAAAACGGGTTAAGAGCACGCTGACCCGCTATATGTCGAAAGACATCGTTGACCGGCTATTGTCTGACCCATCCCGTCAGGGTCTGGGTGGCAGCAGCAGTAAGGCTACCATTCTGTTTTCCGACATCCGCAGTTTTACTGGTATTTCAGAGCACTACAGCGCCGAGCAGCTGGTGGAGTTTCTTAACGGCTACTTTGGTGCCATGGTCGAAACCGTATTCACCCACAAGGGCGTACTCGATAAGTACATCGGCGACGCGCTAATGGCGGTTTTCGGCGTACCCTATGAGCAACCTGACGATGCCAGTCGCGCTGTTGCTGCAGCGCTGGATATGATCAAGGCGCTGGAGGGGCTCAATGAAGTTCGTGTCACTAACGGCGAAGATGCCATTAGCATCGGCATTGGCATCAGCTCCGGCAAAATCGTCTCCGGTAATGTCGGCTCCGAGAAGCGGATGGAGTTCACGGTAATCGGTGACGACGTGAACATTGCCTCGCGGCTGGAAGGATTGACCAAATTCTATGGCGTGCCGCTGATTATTTCCGAGGGCACCCTGGCCGGGCTATCGGACGATTTTCTGGTGCGGCCGCTGGACTGCGTGCAGGTTAAAGGCAAGAAAAGGGCGGTCGAAATTTTTGAGGTTATGGGCCGCCAGGGAGACAGGATATTGCTCGACGTTGAAGGCTATCTGGTCGGCTACGATGCCTATCGCGACGGTGATTTTGCCGCTGCGGTCGAAGCGCTTGCTGACTTGGTGGAACATGACCCGGTGAGCCGCTTGATTTCGCAACGCAGTGAAGAGCTGCTGCGTAATCCTGACAAGAGCTGGGACGGGGTTTGGGCCTGGGACGTTAAGTAGCAGAGGCTGCCTGCACTGCTCTGTAAGCTGAGCAGTTAAGTGCGTTGCAACTTTAATTCTATGTAGGCGTTTTCTTGCTTGGCCTGACTCACGGCCAACTGCAGGGTGGTGTGGTCCGTATCGGTGGATTTTTGCGCCAATAACCGAAGGCTAAACGGCAGGTCGAGTTCTACGTACCGTTTGAACTGCGCCTCGCCAGCTATGCACTCTAGCTTGCCACCCAAAAAAGCGTGGGCTGCCTGCAAAGCACAGTCTAATAAATGCCCGGCGTTTACATGGTCGCCGGTGCCGGTATGGAAAGGGTGCGTAGGGTGGAAGCCGGCTTCGCTGGTAACCTGAGCATCGACCCATTGCTCGCCGTCGAGCTCCTGGGCTCGCGTTACAAAGCTGATGCCGTCAGACCCCAGGCCCAGTTCATTAGGCGCAGCGAAATTCAGAGTGGCTGGGGATAAGGTCGCCAGCGCCTCGGCCCGGGATGCGGCTCGCATGGCCTTAAACTGCGCAACCGGAAAGTCTCTTCCGCGCCCCGTTTGCTTAAATACTTTGGCACCACTCGCTGTATAGCCGGTCAATTCGAAGCCCGACCGGCCTTCTTCAACGATAGAGTTAAAACTGCCCTGGTCCGCGTGCAGCTGATCGCTGTCATTCCGAAAGATTTCCCAACGTACCTGCGTTAAGGCGGTGAGCACAGAGTCGTCGAATTTCCCTTCGGCGATATAAACGCTGAGCGTGGAGAAATACAGGTATTTATCCTGCAAAACGGGGTGGTTCACAGGTAACGATAACCAAGGCCAGCGATCGTGATTCAGGTCGTAACGCAGCGTGGCCCGGCCATTGGTTAGTGACTCGATGTCGACAAAGTTATGGGTCTGGCCGGGGATAGAAATTTTCATATGGGTCTAAGCCGCTTGCGCCAGTGAATAAAGCAAGCGACTTACTGAAGTTGCAGCGAAGTGGCAGCACCGGCTAGCCATCACAATTTCCACAGGCGCATACCGGAGCACAGGCACAACATACTTGTGGCCGACTTGAGCCTCCTCCTCCTCCGCCGGAATCTCTCACGGATTGAACAGCCGGAAGCAGCAACCCTGCCGTCGCCGTGCCATTAGCCGTCTTAAGCTGGCCCGATACCAAAGGGTCAAATACTGCTTCGGCCTCGGTTATCGAGGTTAATACAATCACCACAGACTCGGCGGCGCCACTGTTGGCGATCTGACGCCCGGAAATTTCGACACAGGCACCCTTGCCGCTGGAAAAAATAAGATCGCTAATGACAATAGGCAGTGCAGTATTGATATCCAGACTGTCAAAAACCTCCACTCCGGTGCTCGACCAAACGACCGTTCCGGGTTTTTGCTGCGGTGAGTGCCGACGGCTCGAATAGCGTTTTTCCCTGTCTTTGAAGCCCAGCTTAGTAACAACAGAGATATCCGAAGCGCAGACGTTAAGATTCTGCTCAGCTTCGATAGCCACCGGGCCGATTACAGAAACGACCCGGTCGAAACGAAGTTGCCTTTTTGCGTCGCCAGCCAATGCGTTAGTCAGCATTGCAGAGCTAGCGAATATGATTAATACCGTTATAAATTTCATAGTATTTCATCCTCGTCACGCTAAAAAACGGCGTCATGCTGATGCTAATGACACCGGGAAATTAATCGTAACGCCAAACGCCCTGAGACGCCTAAATAACGGTATTTGGACACATTCCGGCGCTTATCAGACATATTTCCGAGCAACAGACCGGCCACGTTGTTTGTTGGACGCAGAGAGTTTCAACGTCATGGCAAAACCCGCGTTCGCGATTCACTAAATTTCCGGCTAACCCTGTAGGCGTGGCCCGTCAGCGACTCAGGTCTGTGCCGGTTGAAGTTCATAACCGTACTTCGGGAAATGTACATGCACTGTGCCAACCTTAGGGTGGTGGCGTTGTAGCACCCATGCTCCCTCGCTTTCACTCACTAGTAGTCCGGCGACCGGGTCGCGAGCGTAATCGCGCGGCGCAATACTGACAGACTCAGGCGTGATGACTGCAGTTTCAGGCGATGCTGGTTCCGCTGCGCGGGCTATATCAAGTGCCTGACCCGCGCTTAGGGCCTCGGGCTCGCCTTGGCCGAAGGCTGTCATGCGGGAATACCATGCAGCTATCCGGGGGTGGTTGTCGAGCCAGGGTTTGCCAGCGAAATCACAGGCTAACCACAGCGAGTAATAGGCAGAAAAATCGGCGATGCAGGGTTGGTTGCCGAACAAAAAGTCAGCCGTGAGCAGCGCGTCCATGTCGCTAAGGTAGGCTCGGATTTTGGCGGTTGCCTGTTTGCCTACGGCCGGTTTAATCTTTGCTTTAAGGCCGATTCCGATCCGGTCTTTAAAGAATTTTAAGGTCTCCAGCAGTGAGGTGTTTCTCACTAGTCCGGTAACAAGCCCGCTACCGGCAGTCAGAATGAAAGTCATAAACATCTCATTGTCAGCTTTCCGCACAAAGGTCTGAACTTCCTCTGAGCAGTTCTCAAGCGCTAATTCCGGCTTGCCCGTAAGCCGGGCAATCTCGCTCGTAATCGTTTGTGTATCACAAAATACATCAGCGCCTATTTGTGCAACCGGAATTTTGCGATAGCCACCCGTTAGTATTTTCAGCTCAGGGCGTGGTGGCATCGCCGCTACGATTACGCTGCGCCATGGCAGGCCGGTGTAGCCCAGCATTAAGCGGATTTTTTCAGAGTAGGGTGACATCGGGTAGTTGTAGAGAATCAGATCTGCCATGAAGTGTTGTTGTCGTTCAGAAAGTTGAGCTTAGTGTACTGGTTTGGTTAGGCAGTTGGCTGGTAGCGATTTATCCGTGCGGGAGGCATAAAAAAACCGGGTCAGCTGATGCTTTCCCGGTCTCGTTAATCGTAGATAGTGCGGCTACGAAGGGTGCTGAAAATTTGCGTCATGGCGAGCGGAGCGCGACGATCTCTATGCTCAAAGGTAATGAGATCGCCGCGCTGCGCTCGCGATGACAGGCTATGTATTCAGCCTATAGCAATCGTTAAGGCGTTACCCGAAACACATCGGCCTGAATTTCATCTGGCGTAATAGAGCTGTTCCGGGTGATGACATTAGCCAGCGTGCTGTTTTCAACCAGTCGCAGTTCTTTTTTGTCTAAAGCACGCTGGTACCAAAAGCGGTCACCGTCACGTAGCTTCTTAAACTGTCGCTTAACAATGCGCTTAAACAGCGGCCCCAAGTGTGATTTTCCACGAGGCTGTTCCGCCAGGCCGCCTACCCAAAGGTCAATTTTATCGATATCGCCATAGGCTGTTTCCAGTCGCTGTTGTAAGTCAGCATCGCCGGTTACATCGCTAAAGCGGGTGGCTTTGTCGAAACCCATATGTTCGCGCATGTCGTTATAGCCGGGGAGGCCGTGGTCGCGACCGCGTTGAATGTTGAGCGCGACCAGGTCAAAACCGCCTGCACCTGGCGCGCCAAACAGGAAGTTGCGAACGTCGTCGATAATTTCGGCATCAATGGTTTGCATACGCTGCGCAGCTAAGCCCCGCAGTATCGGTTCTATGCCGCCTTCATTAACCAAGCGATCGGGGCGGAAGAAAGCACTACGAAGTGGCAGGTGACCTGCAGTGTGCGCGGAGCCATCGGCATTCAGTCGGAGTAGCTGCGGGCTTAAAGCGCTGTGGCCAAAGCGGTAAGCAGCGCTCGAGAATTCGTTACGAATGCTGGCGTTCTTCTTCTCGTTGTAACCTTCGTATGCGGGTAAAGGCTTACCGAGTAGAGCAGGTAGAAACTCGTTGTAAGTAATCTGCTGCATCAGGCCACCCACCACACGGCGGGCTTTCTCATATATGCGGTCGCCGCTCAAATTACGATGCTTGGCGCGGTAGGCATCTGCCAGCCGGTTGTGCTCGCGAACAAACAGCGTGTGCATTACTGTCAGGCCAACTTGCTCGTTGGCACGAATGTCACCACCTAAAAACAGATTGTCGCCTTCACCGCCCGCGTTAGGCAGACCAAAGGTGTTAAACGGCAGTAAGTCGCCGGCGCTGGTTTTTAACCGACCGCTGCCATCGTTCGTGCGCAGGGCGGTGGCGCGTTCGTCATCTGAGCCGTAGACGTTAGAAGCGTCAATCCAACCGGTAATCTCGTTAATTTGTTCGCGAGAGTCGTCGATACCGGTGGCGGCGTCAAAAATGGAGCGATTAAGCGCCATGGTTACCGTGCCGGTGTTCTGGGGGTCGAAGTGAGCATCGCCTGCAGGAATCAGAATCGGTGCTGCTTCACCGGGGTGTACGCCGTCGGTAAGGTCAATGTCGTGATCCAGAAACTGGCCCCACTGCCATAGATAATCGCTGGCGCCTTTGCTGTTGGGCTTTAATTCAGTCTGAGCTGAAACGACATTACTGATCAGCCGGGCACTGGGGCGGTCGGTACCAGCCATCGCCGAGAAACCGTCGCTGTAATAGGCTTTTTTAGCAAATCGCTTAAGTTGGGTATTGGCAGCGTTAATGCTTGGTTTCCGCTCGTTGTTGTCGCTGCCATCGATGGTGCGGTAGCTATCGGCGCGATGGTGGCCACGATGCTTGTCTTTCTTGCCGTGCTGGTCGCGATGGCCGTTGTGGCTATTGTTCTGATCACGTTGGCCACGTTTCTGGTGATCATGATTAATTTTACGCGCCGGTGAAATTTCGCGGTCTTTTTCAGCGTGTGCGGCGGGTAACGCCAAGGCTGCAATTAATACGGTAGCCGTCGTTAAACGATTTAACATTCCCTGGTTCCTATGCCTGTTTTTAGGATAATTCTGATTTAACTCAGCATTATTAGTGCTAAAAACTAATCATTTAGTAGCTGAGAAGCCGAATCAAAACCCGAAACGCCTTATGTAACAATGGCCGCATCGTTAGTTCACAATTCGGAACCACAAAATGCGTCATTCGGGCTGAATATTGCGGAAAGTCAGGTTTATACGGCTACGCATCGCGCGCCGTGACTTGTGAATAGCGTGCTGCCAGTAGCGTTGAGTGTCGCCCGCCATGATGAGCAGGCTGCCACTGGGGAGTAGTAATTTCTCTCGTTGGCCGGTGATTTTGTGCCGTAGCTGGAAATGGCGGGGCTCACCGAAACTTAGCGACAAAATAACCGGTCGCTCGCCAAGCTCAGGTTCGTCATCGCTATGCCAACCCATGCTGTCTTGCCCATGGCGATACCAGTTCGCTAAAACGCTATTTACGGCGGTATCAGCGGTTCTTTCAGCTAATTCCCTAAGTGCCTGTATCCGCTCGGTCCAAGGCTCTGGCAGCAATGGCAGGCCTGAATAGGCATATCGTGCATTCGCATCGCCGTGCCAGGCCGAAAGACGGGGGCAATCGACTTGTTTGCCGTACAACTTAATACGGTGTTGTTGCCAGGCCAGAGACTGCTCCAGCTCTGCCTGCCAGCGCGCCGCATCTGCGGGCAGAATGAAGTGCGGCAGCAAGCTTATCTGTGCGTCGGGGAAGTTAAGGTTCATGGTTTGGTAAGGGTGTTTTTTGTATTAAATCAATCGCTTGCTTAATAAATAACTGCGGATTTTATGCGTCGAGCACTTGCTTGGTTGCACTGCACCATTTATTCTAGATGAGTGGGCATCCGACAGCGTTAGCTAACTATAACGGTTACGCGCGTTGTTAATTATGAAAGGCGGCTTAGCCGCTATGGAGAAACATTATGAGCACCTTAGTTGGTCTATTGGTTGTATTGGCAACCGGCCTGATACTCGCGTTTAACAGCGCTTCGGCAGCCGTTTCAGTTGCCGTGTTTGGCGTATTACTGTTGGCGGCAACGGTAACGGGCTTTGTTGGTACCGGTGGTTTCATCGCTGGTGCAGTGATTCTCGGCGCGGCTTTTGCCTTATTGGCCGTTAAGCCTATTCGACAGAAAGTATTGTCGACCCCGATTCTGGGCATCTTCCGCAAAATTATGCCGCCGATGTCGGAAACCGAAAAAGCCGCTATTGAAGCGGGCAACGTAACCTGGGAAGCCGAAGTATTCAGCGGTAAGCCAAACTGGAGCGAGCTACACGCCATTGAGCGCACCGAGCTTTCAGCTGAAGAGCAGGCCTTTATCGATGGCCCCTGCGAAGAGCTTTGCCGCATGCTCAAAGGCTACGAAATCGTCACCGAGAACGAAGTGCCGGATGAAGTGATGGATTTCATCTGCAAAAAAGGCTTCCTCGGCATGATTATTCAGAAGAAGTACGGCGGCCTGGAGTTTTCTGAGCGTGCCCACTCTGAAGTACTACTGAAAGTCGGTGCTGTGTCTGTGACTGTCGGTGTAATTATCGCCGTACCCAACTCTCTCGGCCCCGGTAAGTTGCTACGTTATTACGGTACCGAAGAGCAAAAAGATTACTACCTGCCGCGTTTGGCTAAGGGCCAGGAGATTCCTTGTTTTGGCCTGACCAACCCGCATGCGGGTTCAGACGCCACCTCAATTCCGGATTTCGGTATTGTGAAAAAAGGCACTTTCGACGGCGAAGAAACCGTCGGTTTGGAGCTGACCTGGAGCAAGCGTTACATCACGCTCGCACCTATCTCTACTGTACTGGGCCTGGCTTTTCAGCTGAGCGATCCTGACGGGTTGCTGGGCGATGACAGCAAAAAAGACTACGGCATTACCTGCGCGCTTATTCCTACTAACCTGGAAGGGGTAGATATCGGTCGCCGTCAGCTACCCAGTGGCGCACCGTTCTACAACGGTACTACTACAGCTAATAAGCTGTTTGTGCCGCTGAGCTACATTATTGGTGGTGCAGAAAACGCCGGTAAAGGTTGGCAGATGCTGGTTGAACAGTTGTCTGTTGGCCGGGCGATTTCGCTACCTACCAGTGGTACCGGTGCAGCTCGTTTGTCAGCACTTACTTCAGGTGCTTACGCCCGTATACGTCGTCAGTTCGGTTTGCCAATTGCTGATTTTGAAGGTGTTGGCGAAGCGCTGACGCAGGCGACCGGTCGTGCTTACATGACCGAAGCCTCACGCGTATTTACCTTGAGCCTGATTGACAAGCTACATGCCAAGCCGGCCGTCGCCTCCGCGATATTGAAGTATCACGCTACTCATATGGGCCAGCAGGCAACCATCAACGCGATGGACATTCAGGCCGGTAAAGCGGTTATGACCGGTCCTAAAAATATGATCGCTGATGCCTACCTTGCCGCACCGGTTAACATTACCGTCGAAGGCGCGAACATTCTTACCCGTAATATGCTCATTTACGGTCAGGGCGCTATTCGCTGCCACCCGTGGGTACTGAAAGAAATGCAGTCGCTGGATATTGAAGGCGAAGCTGGCGTAGTGGCGTTTGATGAAGCGCTATGGAGCCACCTCGGCTTCGCAATAACTAACGCTTCCCGCTCGTTGATTCACGGTCTAACCGGTAGCCACTTGGCTAGCTCAAGTGACGGCGAAATGAAGCGCTACTATCAGCACTTCAGTCGCTACTCAGCCATTCTGGCTCTGCTAAGCGATAGCGCTATGTTCACTTTGGGCGGTAGCCTGAAATTCCGTGAGAAGCTTTCGGCTCGTTTAGGCGATTTGCTCAGCTACGTGTACATGGGTAGCGCGGTACTGAAGCACTGGGAAGACCAGGGTCGTCAGGAAGAAGACCGTCCGTTGGTTGAATGGTGCTGTCAGTGGTTGTTGCATGAGTTACAGCTAGCGGCAGACGGCGTGCTGAAGAACCTGCCGGCCCGTCCGGTCGCGTGGATTCTTCGTGGTCTGGTATTTCCTCTGGGTCAACGCTTCGATGCGCCAAGCGACAAGCTGGGCGACAAAGTAGCTAAGCTCATCAGCCTGCCATCGGGTACCCGTGACCGTATCGCTGAAAACTTGTTCGCTGCGACCGACACCGCTTACGAGCCAGGCCTGTGCTATCAGGCGATGGAAGAAGCTGTTCGGGTTGAACCGCTGGAAAACAAAGTGCTTAAAGCCGCTAAGAAAGGTCAGATTGGCTTCGTCTTCGCTACTCAGGTAGAAGAAGCTGTCGCCGCTGGTGTTCTTACTAAAGCCGAAGGCGAAGACGTGCAGAAAGTTCGTGAGCTGGTATTCAACATCATCGAAACCGATGACTTTGACCCACGTGACCTTTCTGACAAGCCAAGCAAGTACAGCGCTTTCCCGGCGCTTCGTAAAGAGCGGGAAGCGGCTAAGAAGAAAGTAAAAAAAGCGGCTTAATCGCTGCGCGATAGCTGTGTAAAACAGAAAGCCCCGGCCATTTGGTCGGGGCTTTTTTTGTTTGAGCCATGGCTGGTGGGGGTTCACGGGTTCCCTTGAGTGTTTTTGCGAAATTCACTCGGGTTACTGCCAACGTGAGTTCGAAACGCCCGAATGAAATTACTAGTGTCAGAATAGCCTAGCTCTTGAGCGATTCGGGTAACGGATAGGTGCGTTGTGCTCAATAGTTCTTTGGCCTTGCGGTGACGTTCTTCAACGCAGAGGGAGCGGTAGACTAGTCCTTCTCGCTTTAAATGGCGGTGGAGGGTGCGGCTGTTGACGTTCAAAGTGGCCGCTAATTCTTCAATGCTTGGCAAGCCATCGTTGGAGTCCCGCAGCATCATTCTGGTCCAATCACCAACTGTGCCGTTAGTGACAATTCGCTGCATCAACTCCCGGCAACGTTGCTCGGCGATCATTAGAGAAGCGTTGTTCGACATTGCGGGTTTACCATTCAATATCGATATTGGGTAAACCAGCCGCACGCCGGGGTAGGGTAATGCGGCAAAGTGAACCTGAACCCTTGGTAACAGTTGCTCGTATCGGCTTTTGTGTGGCGGAGCGGGGATTGAAAGCTCCATTACGTAAGGTGGTAGCTGCCCCTGCACGAGATCTTTGATGCTCGTGTGAGCTGCCAGTGCTACCAGCTCGATATTGAAGTCCAGGCACTCGGCCGACATAGCCATGGTAGATGAAAAATCTAACTCCACCTTGTCATCGAGAACGCTATAACGCATTCGAAAAGCCGGAAAAACCAGCCGGAAAAAACGCGTGATAAGCCTCAGGGCGTAGTCAATACTCGGGCTCGATAACACCCCGTAACCAACGGCGGCGTGGTCGCCCATATAAATTCTTCGACCCATTTCTAGCGGTACGGCTTGCCCGCCAATTTTGATAATGCAGCTGACAATTCGTTCAAGTTCTGCGACGCCCAGCTCAGCCAGAGGGTCGGCTAACTTTGCGGGTGATATGCCCGCTGTTTCTAAAACCTCCTCGGCGTTAATTCCCTGGCTGGCCAATAACCTCGGCAGCCCGGCGTAATAGCGGGCTGGCACGGTAGTCTGGAAATGGCCGTCTACTCTTGTCATGTAATGACAGTATCAAGTCTGAAAATGACAATCAATCGCCTTGAACACGTCGGATACTGGTGACGCTGTACAAACCAATAAGTGGGCCAATAACTGGACTAATAAGTCGAACTGCGAGGTGGACAAAATGGTAAATATCGAGTTTATAGAGCACGGCGGGGATGTGCATAAGGTTAGCGTTGAATCTGGTGAGAGCCTTATGGAGGCTGCGGTATCCAATGCGGTGCCGGGCATTGACGCGGATTGTGGTGGTGCCTGTGCTTGCGGCACTTGCCACATAAAAGTGGCGAGCGAGTGGCGTGATCGGGTCAATCCACCCGATGACAGTGAGTCGATGATGCTGGACATGACTCCTGAAAGAGAAGAGGGCTCCAGGCTCGCCTGTCAAATTATCGTGAACTCTGAGTTAGAAGGGCTCGTTGTCGAACTTCCTGAATTTCAAATGTAGTTAAACGCTCACATTAGGAGAGATCCACATGACATTTACCACAACACTAACAAGTCCGGAATTGCCGAATCCATATTCTGTGCCGTTGGAATCAATCGATTTAAGTGATCCACGCTTATATGAGCAAAATAAATGGGGCGATTATTTTCGGCGGGTACGAGATGAAGCGCCGGTTCATTACCAGAAAGATAGCCCGTTTGGTCCTTTCTGGTCGGTGACTCGTTTTGAAGACATCGTAGCGGTAGACACGAACCACAATGCCTTCTCATCCGAGCCATTTATTATTATCGGCGACCTTGATCCGGAATTGCCGCTGGAACAATTTATTTCTATGGACCCGCCGAAGCACGATGTGCAGCGTGCTGCGGTTCAGCCAGCGGTAGCTCCGAAAAATCTCAAGCAACTGGAGGGTTTAATTCGGGAACGTATCGTCACGATATTAGACGAGTTGCCACTGGATGAGCCGTTTGATTGGGTTTCTAAAGTCTCTGTCGAATTAACCTCGCAGATGCTGGCGACTATTTTTGATTTCCCCTATGAGCGGCGGCATAAACTTCCGTACTGGTCCGATATTGCAACAGCGGCGCCGGAGATTTCCGGCGGCGGGGCATCAAAAGAAGAGCGTTTTGCTGCACTGGGTGACATGGTGAATTCGTTCGCCGAAATATGGCACCGCAAGGCGGCTGAGCGGGAGGCTGGTGAAGAATTGGGTTTTGATCTGATAGGTTTGCTGCAGGCCGACGAGAACACCAAGGACATGATCGACAAGCCGGCTGAATTCCTCGGTAACTTAGGTTTGCTGATTGTTGGCGGTAACGACACGACGCGTAATTCGATTTCCGGCAGTGTTGTGGCAATGAATCAGTTTCCTGAAGAGTTTGAAAAGCTAAAGCAAAACCCTGAACTGGTTGCGAACATGGTGTCGGAAATTATTCGCTGGCAAACACCGCTTGCCCATATGCGTCGGGTTGCCACTGAGGACATTGAGCTGGGCGGTCAACAAATCAAGAAAGGCGACAAGGTTGTCATGTGGTACATCTCGGGCAATCGGGACGAGCGAAAGGTCGAAAACCCGGACAATGTGATAATCGACAGGAAGAACGCTCGCCATCACCTCTCATTTGGCTTCGGTATTCACCGTTGTATGGGCAATCGGCTCGGTGAAATGCAGTTACGCATTACCTGGGAAGAGCTTCTGAAGCGCTTCGATCGTATCGAAATAGTGGGCGACCCGGTGCGAATGCAGTCCAACTTCGTGCACGGCTATGCCTCGATGCAGGTTAAGGTCTCGGCTAAAAAGTAGGATGGGGATTTGCCTCAGCATGGCGATCAAGCCACGAATAAGAAAATTTCTCAGGTTAGTAAAAACTACTGCGCCATTAGCGAGTAAAGATCAATGCTGTTGATAACAAAGCCCCGACCGTTTGGTCGGGGCTTTGTTTTTATCTACGTTATAGACTCTGCGATGAACTACTATCGCGCCGCATTGATGGATGCCTGAGCGAGGCGCACGGTAGGGCTGTTCGCCGGGTCAAACACCACGTCGTCCATTGCGACGATTACATCAGAGAGCCACTTACCGCCGCTGGCAGATTCTGCCAAGGCTACCGCCACGTAACGGCGACCGTCGCGTTCGACGATTGCGCCATCAGCGTGATAATTACGCCAGCTGCCGGATTTACGGAAAATGCGTGAGCCGGGCCGGGCATTCAGGCCTTTAACGAACTTGTGATTGATGCCCGGGTTGCCCAGCATCGTTTTCATCTCACGACAGGCCTCAGGCGAAACCAATTGGCCGGTTTCTAACATGTAGAAGTAGCGCGCCACCTGTACTGCCGAGGCACCGTGAGAAATGTTGTGTAACGGGTCGCGCTGTTGCGGGCCGCTTTTGGCGTAACGCTTACCCACCCACAGTCCACCATCAAATTTCGGGTCGTATAGCTTATAAGTGCTAGAACGGAGCAAGGCGTTCAGGTCTTTCATGCCGACTTTATCGAGCATGTTGGTAGCCGCTGTGTTCGATGAGCGACGGATCATGCTGGTCAGCTGGCGACGATTCTCCGGCGTGAGCGAAAGCTTGCCGTCATGAATTTTTTGGAACGCGCCCAGCAAAATCGCGATTTTCGGCAAGCTGGCGGCGTAACGCATTTTCTCGCCATTTATTTCTGCCAACCGCGGCCGGTGGGAGTCAGTAATGTCGACCAGTGCGACGCTAAGCTGGCCGCTGTTTAAAGCGGATTTCAGCCCGATGCGGTGGAGAGAGGCTTCCAGAGCCGCCTGTAATTGCCGGTCGTGGGTCTGACGCAGTTCCGGGTATTGGTCATAAACGTCTCCGGCAAACGTATCACTCTGCAAATAGGCATCGCTGTCGATAATTTGCGGATCGACTACCGACGGCACATCATGCAGTAGCGCGATATCGAGGTTCGGATTGGCTAGCACGGCACTGGAGCCAAAGGTGAGGGCCGTGCCGAACGCCGCTGCGGCCAGCTTGCGTTGCAACTTCAGTGAGCGGTTTATTTGGCGCTGATTCACCAAGCCTTTTTCGCGCAGAATAGTACCCAGCGGTTGGCCGGTTTTACGCTGCACTCGCAACGCTTTCTTCAGTTCTTTCTTGCTCAAATCACCGTGCTCTACCAGTAAATCACCCAGCCGCATACCGGCAAGCTTGCGGGCACTGATATCCGGCGCGTGCTCTACCTCTAAACAGGTAATTGCCCGGCCGCGATCAATATAACCTGCACTTAGAAGCGCCCGTACCCAGCTGAGGGTAGAGCGGGGTTTGCTTGCTGAAACTTTGCGTAATTCATATGACGAGATCTGGCCGGAACGTAATAGCCGTTCGCCGATATCTTCATCATCGTTCGCGGCAATAGCCAGCGCCTGCTCGCGCGACTCCAATACGTGCTGAAGACGATGCAGCGAATCACAAACCTGTTGGTCTATAACACCGCGCTGCACGAGTATTTCCGAGAGGTGCCTATTCGTACCGATTTGCACTTCAAGCGCAGCATCAACGTCTTTGCGTGTTGCAAAACCGCCGTCTACTAACAGATCACCTAAACGTCTATGGAACATTTACGACCTCACAATCCCACCGATGGCAGAAAATTAAGCAAGTGAGCATTTTAGCATATCGCTGAAATTCGTATAGCTATGCTCAGAGGTTGAGTGTCGTCGGTATTAAGCACAGCGGGGCATCGCTTGGCTAGCATTGTGTCAGCGGTCAACTTCAGAATCGTTTAGCAGTTCAGGTACCAGTGTTTACGTCGCAACATATAAATGTTGTCGGCTTGGCTTACTCTCTTTCGGTAGTGCGGCGTTTCAATCTCTCCTGTGATTTAGCTGCCATGGGTAAGTTATAACCCTGCGCCAGCCTGTTAGGCGGATTTTTGTGGTGGGCTTCGCGGGTACAGTGTGAAGTCCCGCGTGTCGACTAATAAATTTCGTAATAATCATCCAAAGCTTCGCCAGCCATAGATGTAATTACTTTGTACAGACCGAGTTCTTTATCGTCCTTTAGCAGGCTGTAAGTCGATTCAAAGTATGGGTAGCCCACTGAAGCCGATTGAAAACAAAGCTTGTGACTATGGAAGACAAGGTCGGAGCCGCTAAGCACGCTTTTGTCGTCCTCATGGTCTGATGACCAGTTTGCTATCGCTTGCTTAGCGATAGCACAAATGGCTGAGCTGTCGATGGAGTTAGATAGCTCATTGATAATATCCATGATTTATTTCCTGCAATTAAGGCTTACTACCTGACGTGAAAGTGGAATACCACTCCGGGCCCGAAGATGAGTGTTCCATGATGGCGCCGTTATGAGCTTCTCATTTTTTCCAGAATATCAATAATATGATGTTCAACAGCATCAATTAAATCGTCATCGCCAACGGCGTGAGCCAGATTAACGGCATCGCTGAAGTCTCTCAGCGCGAGGTAATAGTCATTGTTGTGGTGGTGTAAAGAGCCTCTGTCGTAAAACAACCCGGCTGAACTCGGCGCCAGGCTTATTGCTTCATTCAAGTCACTTTTTGCCAGGCCAGCGTTGCCCGCCAAATAGTGCAAATGCGACCTTAGCTGTAAGCCCCGGCAAACGTCATCCCCCTTCAGAATAAGTGCGCTAAGCGTATCGAAGCTAGGCTCATAATTTCCGGTTTGAACGCATTCGGAATAGATGCGTTGTGCTTTATCGAAAGCCGCGCTCATTTATCCAGCCACCAGGCCAGTAATATTGCGGTAGCCAGTGTGGCGATGGCTGCCATAAGAAAGGCTAGCGGCACAGAAATTAATAACGACCAGGAGCAATATTTTAATACCCCGAAAGCAAATAGCACCAGTAGTACTAAATACTGCAGCTTGAGCAATAAAGCACGGTAGCTCATTGGGCTTCCTTTTCGTGGCGTAAACTCACTGGCACGCAGGTGTTCGATAGCAGCAAATGTTATTGCTGTTGGTCAATAGCTGATTTATAGAGGCTCTGGCGAGGCTTAGCCATTACCGACTTCACCAGCGGGGCAAATATTTCCAGATCGAGCTTTGGCTTCGATGCGTCGAAGGCCGGGTTGTCATATTTTGCGACAAACCGCTTGGTGTGCTCGTAATGCTCAGAGTCTATAAACTTCTCGTGCATGTTGCGATCCATACCAAGGTGATGGAAGAAATTATATCCCTGGAAAATCGCATGGTGCTTAACCATCCAGTGGTTAGCTTCCGAAACAAATGGCTGCAATATAGCGGCGCCAACGTCAGCGTGGTTGTAACTGCCCAGCGTGTCCCCCATGTCATGCAGCAGCGCACAAACAACGAACTCGTCATTCTCGCCAGCCTCTGCAGCGAGCTCTGCGGTTTGCAGGCAATGCTGCAAACGGTCAATCGGAAAGCCACCATAATCGCCGCTCAGCAGCTGCATATGCTGCAGAATTCTATCCGGCAAAACCGCCATAAACTTCACCTGCTCGCCGACGATAGTTTTCCAGTCCTCTTCGGTACTTTCGTCAATTGCTTTGAAGTGCGTTTTCATTTCTTTCTCCAGAATAAGTCTTGTCGCACCATTCAGCGACTGACAACCTGACGCCAAGACTCCGGGTTTGCCGATTGTTTGAATTTGCAGGGGGCGGAGTTTGAGAACAATGCAATGTAAGAGTGTATACAAAGTCGGCAAGCGTGTTCATCCGCTAATGAACCCCGCTTTATCGGTCACTTCTGCAAAAACGCTCAATAATATAAGCCACGCCAGCTAGCGATATAAACGTGATAAACGCTGAGGCGCTGAGCAGCGAAACGGTGTCGGGCGCTGCGCCGAACGATGAAGCGAGTTGAACGACCACCAGTAGTGCTATGAATCCGGCAAAGCCAATTTGCTGGCGTCTTTCTCCGACGTACCGGAAGTGCAGCCAGACCGCTGCCGCGCCGAGCAAGGCGAATTCCAATATCAATGCTGCTACCGGAAGATTCCACAACCCGAAACCGAATTTGTCGCCGCCGGCAATCGTAAGGTCGGGCCGGTGTACCAGTAGATCGAGTACCCAGTGTGAACCCACCACCAGCGCCACCAGCAAACACTGCGTTTTGCTTAAGAACGTTGTGGCAAATAGCCTGAGCGCGAAGTAGGTGGCTGCCATCCAGCCCAAGGTCGCAACTAAGCTGTGGGTATAGGGCATGTGGTACAGGTCGAGGTGATTCGATGCCAGGCTATCGTCGAACCGTACCTTTTCAATGCCCACTGCTATTAGTATGGCCCAGGCAATGTCGACCAATTGCGCGGCGACGATTAGTAGCCAGAGCGGTGTTCTGGGCGATGCGGCTTTTGCGGCGATGGCCGCGCTGTAGTGACCGACGAACATAGTGAGGCTCCTGTAGCCCGGTGATTGTCGTTGAAATTGGCACAGCGCGACCGCTACAACGGCCTTGGCTGTTAGCAGCACACTATAAGCCGTGTTAAAGGGAGAGGCGATGACCACTGGCACGGTCGACAGCCGCTAACCCTAAGCGGCCATTGAATCGGGCGCGGCGAATGTGGAATATCGGCGTGACTTGCTGCTTTTCCTGCCCCGGTTGAATCGATGAAATTCATTAAATTTTTACTTATCGCCATACTCCTGCTCATTACGATTATGCTGTTTCGCACGCTAACGCTGGAATCTAAGCAACTCGATGTAGAGCCGATAAAGATTAGCGGCTTTGATGCCGACGAGCTGGCTCAAAAATTAGCCGCAGGGCTGCAGATTAAAACCATTTCTCATCGCGACCCGGCCAAAGCGAACATTGCTCCGTTCCGAGAGTTTCAGCAGCTTTTAAAACAGCAGTTTCCGGCGCTTCACGGAACGTTGGAACTTGAACGCGTCGCCGAAACCCTGCTATTCCGCTGGCGCGGAACGGATGCTAACGCCGCACCGATAATGCTGATGGCGCACTACGACGTGGTGCCGGTTCAGGCGGAAACGCAGGACCGTTGGGACTTTGAACCGTTTTCCGGACAAATAACGGACGACTACGTGCTAGGCCGCGGCGCATTAGACGATAAAGGCCAGCTGTATATGATCGTCGCTGCAGTTGAACAAATGGTGAGCAGCGGTTTCCAGCCATACAGCGATATTTGGTTATCGTTCGGCCACGACGAGGAAGTCGGTGGCAAATACGGTAACGAGGCGATAGCCAAGCGGTTCGAACAACAGGGCGTTCGGTTCGCGGCGGTTATCGACGAAGGCGGCAGCATTACCCGAAACATTGTGCCGGGCATCGACGGCCGCGTTGCCATGGTCGGCATTGCTGAAAAAGGCTACCTGACGATACAGCTAGCGGTTGAAGGCGTTGGCGGCCACTCTTCAATGCCGCCCGAACAAACCACCGTCAGCACATTGGCGAAAGCGATCGCCGATCTCCAAGCCAAACCGTTCGACTTCCGAATTACCCAGCCGGTTGAAAAGTTTTTAGCCTACACCGCACCGGAGTTGCCGTTCGCAAAGCGTGTGGCAATTAGTAATCGCTGGTTGCTCGAACCACTGCTAATTTCAGAAATGACTAAATCACAAAAAACCCGCGCCACGCTGCACACCACTACCGCAGCCACTATGTTGGTGGCTGGCGTGCAGGAAAATGTTCTGGCCAAGCGGGCAGAAGCGACGATTAACTTCCGAATTCTACCCGGTGAAACACGCGAAACTGTGCTCCAGCGGGTCAGCGAGGTAATCGATAACAACCGCGTGGAAATACAGCAGAGCGATGGCTTCTCATCCGACCCATCACCGGTTTCCAGCGTTGATTCAGCAGCCTTTACTGCCATTCAACGCAGCATTCGCGAGGTCTACCCCAATACCACCGTTGCGCCGTTTTTAGTGATGGCAGGTACCGACTCGCGTCACTACTCCAGGGTGGCTGATAACGTTTATCGCTTCGCCCCGTTTGACCTCACCGGTGCTGATGAATTGGATGGCATTCACGGTATTAATGAACGCATTGCTATCGACAGCCTGGCCGCCGGCGCGATGCTCTATCAGCGCCTGATTACCCACCTGACTGCTCCGAAATAAGGCAAGGTAGTTAAGCCTACCAGCAGCGATCATTCAGCCTATAAGAGGGTTTCGCAAAAGCCCTTAATTTTTTCGAAAAACATCAAAACTAACGAAAACCCGTTCACGCTGAGCCTGTCGAAGCGCATGCTACGGGTCTTCGATACTTCGGCAAGCTCAGGCTCAGGCCGACCGGTTATGGGCCGCTTCGAATACGGAGTTAACTTTTACAACATCCTCTTTAACCCATTCCTACCAACTCTTACACAGACTTACATTGCTTAGAAACACACTTACACAGCTAAGGCGTACGCTGTTTCTGTGACTCGCATATACGCAACTTCAGGAGTTTGTTATGAAACGTTTTAAATCTGGTTTAATTGTTTTAACCGCAGCCGTTGGCCTTCTGGGTACGACGGGTGTCGCTCAGGCTCATTCGCAAAAGAATGTCCGTTCTAACCATTCGCATTCAGTAACCGTAAACCGCGCCTTTTCGCCGCTACAGATTGTGGCCCGTTTGCCAATTGGCAGTGTTCGGGTTGCACTGCACGGGCAAGACTATTACTTCTCGGCGGGGCGTTACTATAGTCGCGCTAACCGTGGCTGGAACGTTGTCGAAGCACCGAGCCGTTCACGTGCCGCGAAGCGAAATGAGCGAGAGCGTCGCGACAGCTCGCATCGTCGAAATCGCTAGTAGGTAGTCGAAAAAATTATCCGGGAGTGCCGTGTTGCTTCCGGATAATTCTATTGGCAGCGAAGGGCGATCAGCCGTGTTGCGACGTATTAGCAGTTAAGCGTTAGTCGGGCGTATATAAACAGCTCTACTCGCACCCCTTTATCTCGTTTTACCCCCTTTACCGCTTAGGTATTGTCGTGGCATCGAAAAAGTCTGAATTGCTGGTTCTTCTGAGAGTTCAGCCCCGTCAATCAAACTAGCCAATGCTAAGCCGCTTAGTAACGCCTCGACCAGCATATAACCGGGCAGTAGGAAAAATTGACTCAGTCATGGCGTGCTAGTGATGGGGTTCCTCATCCGGAGTAACACTAAGCATCCATGCGTCCATTCTTTTATCTATCTCCGCGGCGTTTACTGCTCGTTCCAGTTCGTTGATGGACATGGCGTAAGCCTCGTCAATTCCGATGCCCGCACGCTTCGCAGCATCTAAAGTGTCAGAGGGCTTCGGCCTCATCCACTCGGGCAATTTTGAAATAGGCCAGCGTTTCATCTGCTTTCGGGTAACCAGTAACGAGCCCGCACCCCTCGATTCAGCATCCTTGAGTAACTCGTGATATTTCTTGTCCCAGCGGCGCATATCAAAATTAACGAAAAGCCCTTGCCCAAAAGCCGGTTTGCTACGGTCGTAGGTTTTCGGAGTGAAGTACCGAAGGGTTATGCGTTTCACGGCTTTATTAGTGGTGGCACCCGTAAATAGCGAGTCGTGTAATGCTTCAATAATATCCGACGGCATAGGGGTACTAACTATAAAACGGCCATCGATTTGTCTTGGAATATCCAGAACTCTGGAATCTCTGTTGGCTCTAACTTCAAGGTTTTCTATCAGCTTCGGGTCTTCTTCCTTCGGGCCAAACAAATAACCCAGCGTCCAGCCGTTGGCCACACCCGATTCACCTTGTCTTGCGGTAAGCACCATCACCAAGGTGATGTCTCTTTCAGGATGCTTTGACTGAAGTACCCAACGAATGCCCCTGTCATCGCCTTTTGACGCATCCCCAACGGCATAAGACCAGTCGGGGTTAATGGCGACATTCGCGAAAGCAGACGAGCTAAATACCGTAATAAGTACAACCAGAGCGAGTTTCATGGCTGGGTTTCCTGCGTTGTTCAAAGTTGGTGGTGACGGTACACGCGTCAATCAAAAGGCCTGAGCTTCCTTCGAATATATCATTTTTCGAAATGACAGTGCTTTAAAATGGCTTGTTATTTTTGGCACACGTCGTCATGTTGCTCAGTTTTATCTATGACTCAGCGAAGCGGGTAATAAAGTTAATGACATCTGTACTATCATTACAGCAATAGCGATGGCTAGCTACACCGCCAACTCATACCCCGTTCCTCGCTGATGATAATCGGATTCAGCGGCACTGGCGGGCGACAAAAGGAAAAATACAATGAAAAAATTTCTGCCCCTAATGCTGGTGGTAATGGGTGTGGCCATTGCGGCGATAAGTTACTTTGGCTACCAGGCCGTAAACCGGCCGTCAGATATGGACATAATCAGGGGCGTGTTAGCTCAGCAGCGCCAGGCTGTTGAAGACTTGGCAGTACTCGCCAAACAGCCGCCTGAAGTTCCAGCGGAATGCCAGAATGTCACTAGCAGCATCTTTTTTGATATCTGCGACCTAGACCCCAACGACCCGGAAAAGCCGGTCTCAGACTGGGAGCGGGTAGGCAGTGTTGAAGATCGTGGATGCGTAGAAGCGGCCTTTCACGTTACCAATGAACGAGCATTTACCCTGCAGCAGCGTAGCTATTCAAAGGCCGCGCCAGTATCCAAAGATATTGTATATTTTTCCTGCGAGGTGACGCAGGCATCGCTTTGGATGGAAGGCACATACGAGTGGGGCGATGCCGATACGCCGTTGGACGCAATATTGACCGCGTATTTTGAAGATAGAGCGGATTCGACCTATGGTGCGAAGAAGTCCTACGAGTGAAGTAGCGTCAGCTTTGTAGTACACACGCTTTCAGCTTCAGAACAAACTATATCAGGGCTGTGTGCAACGTTATGATGCTGCTGAAGTCCGGCCGGTGGCACCCTAGATTAACCTCGGTTATTTTGACTGAACAGCTCAAGTTGATCAAAGAAGCCCTTTAATAGTTTTGGTTTTTCTAGCTTTTCTTCAAATGCTCGCGCCCAGCCACGGTTAACTGGCCAGCCAAGGGTAGCGGCTAAAAATTCCGCAAACTGTTGATTAAAATAATTACCAGACTCATGAATATTATGGTTATTCAAGGCTAGTTCGTAACCTTGAATAAGGTTTTCCAAATCACGCAAAGGTGCCGCGCCACCGACATACATTTCCGGTCGGGCTTTGATTTTCTGCAGTAGTAAATAGAGGTCGGTCACGTTGTTGTCTGAGTGTTGATAGTGGCCATAACTATAGCGAACAAAAAACGTAATTCTAGGTTTTTACAATGCTAGCGGCTTACGGGCGGGCGTGGCGGTGTGTTGAATAACGCTACTCCCTCTTCTCAAAGGCCCGGTCAAAAATGAGGGGGGTACAGGGGGTTGCATCCTGGTGCAAAAAGTTTGGCAGGCATGAAGATGTCGTCCCACTGGGTGTTCGCCGAGCTAAAAACTCGCTGAAAGAGGTCAGGAATACTTACAGCACTCTAACCCCTTAAGCTAAGCTGCCGGATATTTCTTTGCGCTAGCCGAGTAAGCTAAAAGCCATATAAAAAATAAGAACAACTTGCGCCAAAAAGCAGGTGGCGCGTGCCATTACTTGAATAAATGAAGTGCCGCTAATGTGAATCAAACTTTGTGCCACACGAGCATAAAGCACGTATGCCGCAACGGCGTTAACCACTTCCAGTTGTCCCATAAGCCCGGCAATGGCGACGACACCGGCGAATAATGGGAAGCTCTCGATGCAATTCAGATGCGCGGACTTGGC
>CAJQNE010000436.1 GCA_905479545.1 uncultured Gammaproteobacteria bacterium
GCCTCGCCGACGTTCAACAACCAACTCTTCGCCCGCACTAAAGCACCGGCACGCAACTGACTCATCGACTCAAGCAAATCCAGCCAATAGCCAGCACGTAAGGCATCCTGACGACTGCTATCAACATCATCAAAGCGAGCCAACTGTGATTGCAGGCGTTCTAATCGACTACCCAGCTCTACAAGCTCATCGGTTTGCCCGGCAGTCGTTGTTCCGTTGACTTCCCGCAGCGCCATCAACTGAGCCCGCGCCGCCAGCAACGCCGCCTCATCAACCACTGCGCGCCTGAGCTCACCATCTTCGGCCTCAGTCTCACTGCCAAGCACCGCATCTAACTCAGCCTGCGCAATCGCCAACGCCCGCGGCCGATAACGCTCTTCCAATGCCGCCAAACTCCGGCCAAGTTCGTCCAACGTTGCTTGCGGAATTTTGGCATTAGTAACCGCCTCACGTGAGCGCTGCTCTAGCTGTTTCTGCAGCTCAACTAACTGCGGCTGGCGTTGCTCCGCGCGCTTACCGGTCAGTCGGCGACTATCGCGCACCAAGCGAGTAATCATCGTTCTGAGTCCGCGCAGATAATGCTGCTGTGCATCTTCCTCCGCGCTGCGGTAGTCACGCCATTGTCGGTCTAGGCTGCGGGTTAACTCCTTGGCCGCACGTTCAGCTTCTTTGCGGTCAAGTACCGTCTGTTGAATATTTAGCTCTAGCGCTGCAGCAGTTGCCGCCAGACTATTAAGCTCATCAATAGCCGCGTCTTGCTGCACTGGCAGAACCGGCAGCGCTTTGGCTTGTGCAGTCTCTGCCTCCGACCACAACTTCAGCGCTGACTGCAGCCGCTGCAGCGTTGATTCTAATTCCGCCTTTGGCTGCGCTTCCCAAGCTTCGGTCGCACTGCGCGCAGCAGTAATGAAGCGCTGACCACGACTCTCAACCTGATCCGCCGGGGCATCAATAAAAAACTGCGCCCAGGTTGATTTGAGGTCACCCGGTGTGGGCATGGGTGCGTCAGCCGGGGCTGAAGGAGCGGCAGTCGCCGCGGCAGCAACCAGCAGCAAGACCATTACAAAACCTAACCACCCACTGAGCTGTCTAACCATTAGCCATACCTCTGAATTTTTATTGCCGTCAAAATGACGAAACCAGCCCCAATCTATACTTGGTTGTGGCAGCAATCTCCACAGAATGATTCCACTCGAAACGAAAATCTTGTCGTCAAAAGTGCTGCATAAAAAAAGCACCGGAGTGAGAACCCCGGTGCTTTTCCTCGCTAGCTATTTCGCGACCCGTACTTAAGCCGCTTTTAGTTAGCCGGACATCACTAACAATGTCCGCCCTGCGGCTAGTCGTCCAGAATCAGACGGACATTGCCGCCCGTTACGGGCAACGCGGGTGAAGCTACTGGTGCCATGGTGTTATCTCCCGTGGCTACCACTCTGCTAACGGTAACGCTATAAATCTGATCATCTTCCTGATCAGAAACGCTGTTTGAACCTGAACAAGCAATGCTCAAACTACCCGCAAGCAACATCGCGACCAAAGTACGGCTGCGACGCCACAATAGGGTTAGACCGAGCAGCATTAGGGCGAACAGACTTATGGCTGCATTAGCACTGTCGAAGCTGAGAGCGACGGTAAATGTCGCACTGCTATTGGCAGCAACAGGTTCAGCATTTACCAGGTCTGCAACGAACGCGCCGGTCGCTCTGCTGAAGCTGATATTGGCAGGAATCTGAACACCATTACGTAGCAACGTCAACTCACTAACATTGGTCAACCGACCGCCGTTAACCCGACCTTCAATGGTTGAAACCATAATGCCTTCATCGCTACTGTTGTTGTAGGTAATGCTCAGAGCCGGAACATCTTCGTCACCCAGGTTCGCCTGCACTTCCTCAACGCCGCCTGCTACAGCCACTGCGGCAACCGGTCCATCAGCAAATTCAACCGCACCGATATCGCAATCGGCGACCCCATCAGCATTGCCGTCCAGTGGCCGACCGACGTTGCGTTGGTCGACTGATGAACAGCCTGCGTTACTGCCACCATCAATGGCCGGACCACTGGTAACCAGCTGGGTCAATGTCGGGCCACCATTGTCGGTCAATGCACCAAGCTGAGGATCCTGACCGGTAATGTTATTGCCGCCGTTAATAACCGCGCCGCTAGTGCTTTCGATGAGGCTGAAGTTAGCGTTCACCGTAGCGCTGATGTCACCACCCGTGTTGTCGGCGACAATGGTGTTAGTCAGGTTAACCACCGCATCACTGCCAGCCGCTTCAATACCGCGGCTGCTGTTAGACGCAATGGTGGCGTTGGTGATATTCACTGTCGCCGCCGCACCGTTCTGGGTAAACACACCGCCACCAAGCGGTGAAGTGTTGCCGGAGATGGTGCTGTTGGTGATATTCATGGTGCTGGAATTATGATTCCAAACACCACCACCTTCGTTGTCCGCCGTGTTGTTCGAGACAGTTGAACTGTCGATAGTGATAGTGCCGGGACCGGTTACGTGAGTCGCGCCGCCGTTGCCGGGTGAACCACCGGTTTCGTTATCGTCCATGGTGACACGAGTGAGCGTGGTGGTGGTGGGGTTGCCGCCGGTAGCGTCGTCTTCGATGGCGCCGCCTGCACGTTGTGAGGTATTGCTATTAATAGTGCTGTCGTTAACCACCAGCGTGCCGCCGTCGTTGAGAATACCGCCGCCGGAACCGGCTGCGCCGTTAGCACGGTTGCTAAAGATGGTGGAGCCGTTGACAGTGAGCGTGCCACCGTCGTTAAACAGGCCGCCACCGCCCTGGTCCGCTGCAACGCCGGAAGCGACGTTACTGGTGATCGTGGAGCTGTTGACGGTCATCACTGAGTCGCCGCTGGAGTTCCACAGCGCGCCACCTTCGGCGGTTGCGATATTGCCATCGAACATTGAGCCGCTAATGGTCATGTTGCCAGTGCCGCTGATATGCACAGCGCCGCCGTTACCGGGCGCACTGCCCGTCTGGTTGAGGTTCATCGTCACGCCTGTCAGGGTGACCGTCGTTGCGGTATCGCGGCCATTATCTTCAATGCCGCCGCCAGCTCGATTTGAGGTGTTGTTAGAAATGCTGCCACCCATCACAGTGAGTGTGCCACCGTTGTTGAGAATGCCGCCGCCGGAGCCTGCTGTACCGCTGGCCACGTTGAATTCGATGGTAGAGTTAGTGACGGTCATATTGCCGCCCTGGTTGAATAAACCACCACCACCGTGATTGGATTCGGGGCCAAACGCTTCACTATCCGTGACAGTAATATCGGTGAATTGGGCCATGCCAGAAGTCCAAATGCCACCGCCTTCTCGCCCTGCAGCACAAAGGGAATAGCTGCCGCCCGTTATCGTCACGGTACCGCCGCCAGAGTGAATACAACCGCCATTACCGGGCGTCGCCGCAGTGCCAAAGACTCCAGCAGCAT
The DNA here is from genome assembly GCA_905479545.1 of uncultured Gammaproteobacteria bacterium. Classification (GTDB taxonomy): domain Bacteria; phylum Pseudomonadota; class Gammaproteobacteria; order CAJQNE01; family CAJQNE01; genus CAJQNE01. The sequence goes on from CAJQNE010000436.1 coordinate 3,445, forward strand.
TTTCTTCCATCGTCACGTTGATGAGAATGACAGTACCGCCATTATCTTCAATTCCGCCACCCGCACGGTTGGCATCATTTAAACCAAAAATTGTGTCGCTAACCATTAACGTAGCCACGCCGTTGACCACATTATTGAGAATACCACCGCCGGAACCGCTGCCCGTGGGGTCGCCATTATCATCCATTGGGCCTTCAGCAATAGCACTATTACCAAACAACCGGGCTCCCATTACCGTCATCATGCCGCCTTCGTTAAATAGAGCGCCACCACCTTGATCGCCAGCCAGGCCGTTGGCACTGTTTGAATCGAAAATAGTACCCTCACCGTCAGCATCCGGCTCAATTAGCGAGGTACCAGCTGCCCATAAACCACCGCCTTCACTGGCCGCTTCATTGTCGGTAAACAAGCCGCCCTGAACCGTCGTGGAAGTATCTGTGCCCGCCGCATGTACGGCACCGCCGTTCACATCGGCCGAATTGCCTTCGAAGATTACGTTCGTCAGCGTGACGCTGGCACCGCCCTGATTTTCTACTGCACCACCGGCTCGGGCGGCAGTATTGTTGCTGATAGCCGTGTCAGTTACGGTCAGGTCCGCGTCCGCACCGCGGTTCATAATGCCGCCGCCATTGGCCCCGGGGCCATTGGCGTCGCTGTCGGAGATGGAAGCGCCCGTCACGGTCATCGTGCCGAGGTTGAAGATGGAGCCGCCACCGCGAGTCACGTCGCCGGCAACGGGCGCAACAAGCGTCACATCGTTGTCCACCAATGCCGTGCCCGTCGCGCCGTCCAGCTGCACCGTGATGGTGCCACCTTCGCTATTCCACAGGCCGCCACCTTCCTGGCCGGCACGGTTGCGGTTGAAGCTGCCGCCATTGATGGTGACCATGCCCGCGCCGCTGACATGGATTGCGCCGCCGCGACCGGGCGCACCCGCGATGCCGCCCACCGCAGTGTTATCGTTCACGGCGACGCTAGTCAGTACCACTGTGCCACCGTCGTTCTCGATGCCACCACCGGCGCGGTTGGCGCGGTTGTTTTCGATACTGCCACCGAGCATGGTCAACGACCCGGTTGGAGCATTGAGAATACCGCCGCCGTTGCCAGCACTATTACCGGCGAAATCGGCGAAGTTGCCCGACACCCTACTATTAACAAGCTGAACCGTTCCTGCATTGAACAGGGCGGCCCCGCCCATGCCGGGCCCGCCGGCAGTCGCCAGGCAGTTGAAAATAAACAGGTCTGTTCCGTTTAGCGTGGCGCCGTTGTCGACATTGATGCAGCCCCCGTTTTCCGCGGTGCCAAACGTAGGCGAGATTGCGTTCATGGTCACGGTCGCGTTGTTCGCGATATTGAATACACGCGAGTTGTCCCGGGCATCCACGACTATCCCAAAATCTCGGCCACTTCCATCTAAAGCTACCGAGTCAGTGATCAATAGTTCGTTACCGGTGAGAAGGACTGGGTTCGCTATAGGATCAGCGAATACGGTCGGGTCAAAGTTGATAATGTCAGCGCCGGCGGTGTTGTTCGCCTGGATGACCGCATCACGCAGCGAGCCTGGCCCGGCGTCATCGGTATTGGTTACCGTAAACGTCGCTGCCTGAGCTGCAGACGTGGCCAGAAGCCCGGCCCCCAGTGTCGCGACGCCGAGCGCCGACTTAAATGTCAACCGCGATGCGGCAAATTCTTTGGTTCCCATTATTTTCTCCAGTTGCACACTTAAGGAAAGAACGGTTTTGAATTACCACCGTTCTTGCATTGTTTGATGATATGCCAGCTACCTACCGCCCGACCTGTCACCGCTTAAAAAGGCCGCTTCACGACCACGACAAGGACTATTACCCGCAGCAATGATGCTCAAGTTGCCTCCAAGAGTTATAGACCGCCGATGCAGTAATTTCCACTGCCTTGAGCTGAGTTAAGCCGATTAGGGAATTTGCGCCCGATTGAACAGCCAAGCGACGGCGGCCACCCAGCTACACCTGACAGGAAATGGGCAGGCTAATAAGGCACCGCGTGAGGTTCAACACAAAAGGGAGAGTGAGCTAGCGCTTGCCAATAAAACGGCTGGATAGGCGCAAAATTTTTGGCAAATTACATGTCAGTTCAAGCATTCCTATGTGTTGGTTTCTAAAAGTTGCAGGAGGGTTAACAACAAGTCTCAAGCACAATGCCGACTTGCTTTCACAACGTTGCTAAACCCATCATTCTCCCGGGTTTCCACCGCATACTAGACACTGGCTCACAATCACGTCAGTGTCCGCCACCACAACACCTAACCTTGGTGTTGCATAAACTTGAGTAACCGCTGATGGACAAGCCGTACTCGCAGGCCTGCGAAAACAACAAAACACCGATTCTGGAAGTGTTACAACGGCATTTACAGGGCAGCAAAAAACTATTGGAAATTGGCGCAGGTACCGGCCAGCACGCCGCATGGTGCGCTCCGCAGCTGCCCTGGTTGCAATGGCAACCGACCGACGTGCCTGCTCACCTTCACGGCATTGAGCAGTGGTGCCAAATGGCGAGAACCGAACTCGGCGCTAGCAACCTGCTCGCGACATTACCGCTGGATGTGAATGATGAAACCTGCCCCCTGCTGACACCCACCGCCGATGCCGCCTTCACTGCCAACACCCTGCACATTATGGCCTGGTCGGAAGTAGAACGATTGTTCGCGAAGCTCGGCGAAGTTCTCGCACCGTCCGCGACCTTAGTCGTTTATGGCCCCTTTTTGTACGACGACCAGCCAACCTCAGCAAGCAACCTGAATTTCGACCAATGGCTACGCGAACAAGCACCACACCGTGGCATACGCCGCTTCGTCGATGTTAATGCCTTGGCTCGCCGGGGCGGCTTCACTCTCATAGACGATATAGCCATGCCAGCGAATAACCATGCGTTAGTATGGAAACGCGACTAATAATTGCACAGAGAATTTTTGTGCCCGCTCGTGACATTCTCGCATTTGAATGGTCAACTAACTTAGTTGCAGCCAATATCCAGCACGTCAGCACGGAGACTAACCAGCAAATGAATTTTAAATTTCCCAACGCGACCGTAACTTCCAGCACTACCCGAACGGCAAAGTTGAGCTTAGACAACCTGACCGGCCGGGCAGCGCTCCGCCTACTCTTTGCCGGCCTGGTGCTAATCAGCGCCGTGTCCATATCCACAACCGCGCTAGCTGACGACGATACCGCCAGCGAGCCAGAAGCTCGCAAAGGCTTTCATATTGGCCCACCCGGCAAGGGCATTACCTTCGGCGGCGGCAAAGGCTTACAGATTGGCACCGATAACGCCGGCGTTAGAATTAACGGCGACGGGATTCGCTTGGGCACGGATAAATCCGGTGTAAAAATTGATGGTAGTAAAGCCCGGGTTGGCACCGACGAAAAAGGCTTGATGATAGGCGGCGGCGAAGGTGTGCGCGCTGGCACAGCAGAACAAGGCGTAAAAATTGACGGCGAAGGCGCACGTGCCGGGTCGGACAGCTCTGGTTTAGTGATTGATGGTGACGGGGTAGACATTCGGGATGGTGATGAGCCGTAGTAATAACGGCCTGTTAGAGCTGTCCACCAGATTACCGTCGCAACTCAGTTCCGTTATTGCGGGTCGCAGCCATGGGCAGCTCCTACAAGGGAGTGGTTCTGTAGGAGCTGCCCATGGCTGCGACCCGCCTACAATGCAGACGGTCACTAGCCCCAAAAAACCCGAACTAAAAACCAAAACTCATAACCAGCCTATAAGCAATCCACGGTTCGGCGAACAATGAGCAGCAGGTAGTTCGGTAATAATTTGCTTTAATGCGTTCTTGCCGCCAGCCGATACACGGATGAGCAAAATCACGCTGCACTACACTTAAGCCCTGCCGCTCATACGGCCCCCGTAAACACCTAATGAGCCAGTAAAAGTACTCGTCGCCTAGTCGTTTCCTATAGCATAGAGCTATAAAAATAAATTATTCGGAGCGAGATTAATGGAAATGCAAACCAAGCGTTTGGTAGGCGTAATAGCTGCCGGGCTGTTAATAATTACCGGTATAACCGCTTGTGGCGGTGGTAGTAGCAATTCTGACCCGGTTGGCCAGAATGACGACAACGACTCTGGCATGACCGATAACAGCGGCACCACACCGCCAATGACCGGCGGCGGTACGGGTTCGGGCTCAGGTTCGAACCAGGGTTTGGAGCAAAGCAACGCGCCGCGAAACTTCGGCACCGCGAACAACCAGCAAATACGGCCGGGCGTGCTCATCGCCAACGGTTCCTGCACATCTAATTTTATTTTCTTCCGAAATGCCACTACATTTTACATTGGCACTGCAGCCCATTGTTTTGCCTTCGACGCACAGGCCGACCCCTGCAGTATCGGCAATGACGCTATCGGCTCCGATGTGATAATTGAAAACGCTTCTATGCCCGGAAAACTGGCTTATTCCAGTTGGATCGCAATGCAGGCTGTAGGAACCACCGACCGCGCTATCTGCGACAATAATGACTTCGCTCTCGTTGAAATTAATGCGGCCGACCTGGCCAACATCCACCCCAAAGCACTCGTTTATGGCGGCCCTTCTGCTGAGCTAAAAGGCCTTGCTTCGGTAGGTGATGCGGTATTCACTTATGGTCAATCCCCGCTCCAGCAAGGAGTTAGTACCCTCGAAGAAAAAGAAGGCGAAATTACCAGCACCGGCCAAAGAAAATATCGGGTAGTAACCGACAACCCTGGCTTACCCGGTGATAGTGGCAGCGCTGTATTGCACGAGAGTGGCCAGGGCTTGGGGATTCTGGTTGATGTCGGCACGTCGATAGGTCTGGGTAGCCCGGTATCTAACGGTGTTATGCGCCTCGACTTCTCTTTGCAGTACGCCAAAGACTCAGGCTTTTTGCCAAATGATGTGTCGTTGGCCACTTGGTCAGAATTCGGCCAGTAGTTTAACGAGATAGAGCCCGCCGATACCCTGCTCCATGCATCAGCGGGTGACAAGTCCCGGCTAACTAATCAGTATTCGACAATTTTCTATCCTCACCGGCGCGGTCATGCTGCAGAAAATTAAAATGGGCCTGAAAAACCGAATACCGGAAACTGCTATCCGGCGCAGCGGGAAAACCTGAATAGAGCCAGCTTACAAAGCTCGTATGGCCGACCCACTCCTACAAGGCGCTGTTTCTGTAGGAGCTGCCCATGGCTGCGACCCGCCTACTAGCCCCAAACCACAGACTATGACCCAAGACTAACCCAGCCTATAACCAATCCACGGTTCGGCGAACGATGTGCAACAGATAGTTCGGTAATAATTTGCTTTATCGCCCCCTGTCGCCGGGTACCGCTCGCAATGCTTCGTGGACTGCTGAAAATGGTCCGCGATGCCTGGCTAGACAGAAGTACCACCATCCCAGGCCTGATTCGTCAGTTGGATGAACGCGCAAAACCCCAGGTAGCGAGCCGCCCGTCATCAGTAAGCACCGACAAAAAGCTAGGCAATACTCAAAACTGTCTCCTGACACCGAAATCAGGCAAATCATCGCGGCTCAAAGCTTCACCTGCGGTCGCGACGGACGTTAAAATCATGAACCCGCAGCCACGTTAGTTGCGGGTCGATGGCTCAAAGTACTATGAGTTTCTAAAACACCGCTGGCATTGCCGCCGCCAGCGGCCGTTCAACCCGAACCTGAAACGGCATGGTAATTTCAAATGTCACTCCCGAAGTATTCGGCGCACCATTGGGCGCATTCGGATCAGGCAGGCTGCGCTGGCCGGATACATAAACCTTATTGCCGGTCGGGCCTATCGCCACGCCGGTAACTTCAGTTACTGATGGATCGCCGGGCAGGCGCAGTAACGGAATCGTAGTGCGATCGGGTAGTAGCACCATGCAACGCATATCGCCGCCGTCTTCTACCACCAGCATTTCACCATCGAGCGTCATTGCGATATTGTCGACGCCCACCATGGCCGGTTCATTCGGATCTACCGGCGAACCAATGGGGCCGTCGGTGGGCTCGTAGATCACCTCAATAGTGCCGCCTTCTACATCAATGGCCCAAATCGTGTCATCGGTTTTGGTGCTAAAGAAGATGAAGCCATTCAGATACCAAACACCTTCGTTGCCAGCAAACACCGTGCTAGCCACCTGATCATAAACCTCCGGCTGTGGCGTACCGTCGTCGATGGCGTTGAGCCAAACGATAGGCGTTGGCCCGCTGCGGGCGGCGTCGCTACCGGCAGGCACTTGCAACACCTGTAACAGGCCCTGACTCATATCAGGTCGCCCGCCATCAGGCCATGCCGCATCGGTGAAAACAGTGCGATAAAAACGGTCATTACCACCCGCATCTTCGGTGTGATAAATCGCCTTATCGTCAGGGTCTACCGTTACCATCTCGTGGCCTTTCCGGCCAAAACGGTCGAGTCGCACCGGCTCACCGCCATCGCGCAGCGGGCTACATTCAAACATGTACCCGTCTTCAATCTCTTCGCCGTTAATCCAGGTGCCCCACGGCGTAGCGCCGCCAGAGCAGTTGGTCGTGGTGCCACGCTCACAGGCGTAGGCGTCGACTAAATCGCCGTTGGCATTAAACCGCAGCGCACTTACGCCACCGCGGAACGACACCAAACTGGCACCGACGGGAAATTGAATATTTGGAAACTCATCGCTAATGGCTGAAAGTTGATCAAGCGATGGGGTGAATGGCAGCGTCGCCGCCTCGGCCTGATCACGCGTTTGGCCGAAGGTCGTGCCATCACGGGCCTCAGAATTACTCACGTAAATCCAGCCACCGTCATCAGTACTGAAGGTCGCGCCGCCATCAGGGTCGGTATGCCATAGAAACCCCGGCTGGCTGGTAATGGGCGCTTGGTTCGCTACCGCCAAAACCCGCGAGCTAAAACCCATGGGCAACTGTATGCCATTGGCATCGGCGGCCTGCAACGGCCCCATCGAAGCAAACGCACTCTGGAATGTGGGATCAATTCCACCATTCGGATTCGCGGCCGAACCGCCACCCGTGCCACCCACTCCCGGCGATGTGCCACCACCACCGCAAGCCGTTAACAAATGTGCGGCAGGCACGCTACCCGCGGTAAGCAGCAGATTACGTAAGAAGACGCGACGGGAAAGACCATCGCGCTCGGCTTGTTCGAGAATTTTATTCATCAGGGTGACCGTGCTGAGCTTGAACGTAGGCTTTAATTCTAACCTTATTATGTTCAGCTTTTATGACGGTTCACCAGCAATTGAAGCAGAATCGCCAGACACCCGCCCACTCATGGTCAACTCCGGGCCAAACTGGTAGCTTTGCGTTCTGTCATCTTGTCATCGCCGCACGGTAGCGCTCTAACGTTAATGAACACTGAACTCACCATTCGCCAACTCGCCGCGCTCGCTCAGGAAACACGCCTGCAAATTTTCCGGGCGTTGGTGGTTGCCGGGTTTGAGGGATTGAACCCCGGCAAACTGATTGAGCAACTTAACATCAGCAAAGCCACCCTATCCTTCCACCTTAAAGAACTAAAAAGCGCTGAATTGGTAACCGCCCGACAGGATGGCCGGTTCCTGTTTTATAGCGCCAATTTTTCCGCAATGAACCAACTGGTAACGACCCTCACAGAGAACTGCTGCTCGCAGACTAACCAAAGCTGTTAACCAGCCCGCTTACTCACTCTGGTGTGCACTTCTGCAGCGGTTTCTTTTCGCTCCGAATAGCGATCAACCAAGTATTCTTTAGCATCGCGGGTCAACAAGGTGAACTTCACCAACTCCTCCATAACATCAACCACCCGGTCGTAAAAAGCCGACGGCTTCATGCGACCATCCTCCTCAAACTCCATCCACGCTTTGGCGACGGAAGACTGGTTCGGAATGGTTAACAGCCGCATCCAGCGGCCCAGAATGCGAAGCTGATTCACGGTATTAAACGACTGCGAGCCACCGGACACCTGCATTACCGCAAGTGTTTTACCCTGCGTTGGCCGCACACCGCCCAGCGATAAAGGAATCCAATCAATCTGCGTTTTCATAATGCCGGTCATCGAGCCATGCCGCTCTGGTGAGCACCACACCATGCCCTCGCTCCATAGCACCGCTTCGCGCAACTCAGAGACTTTCGGATGGCTAGCCTCTTCGCTGTCGGCTAATGGCAGGCCGCGAGGGTCAAATATCCGGGTCTCGCAACCGAGTTTTTGCAATATGCGGGCCGCTTCTTCGTTAACTAAGCGGCTGTAAGACACATCGCGGAGCGAACCGTGTAGTAATAAAATTTTCGCAGGCCGCGCTGCCTCGCGAGGCTGAAAGAGTTCGTCGCTGTCGGTTTGGCGAAAGCAATCTTCTTCAAGCTGAGGGGTACTAATAACTGACATAAGTTCGAATTCGGTCGGAGAGGAGAATAAAAATTTAGCGACAGTCATAAAAGCGTCACATAACAATTCGATAATTATCGAAACGTTAGTCTTAGAAGTCAAGAGAGGATCTTTCAATGTCAGATCGACAGTTCAATGTACTCATACTCTGCACCGGCAATTCAGCTCGCTCTGTAATGGCCGAAGCAGCACTTAATTTTGCGCCTATTGGCGGTGGAAAATTCAATGCTTACAGCGCCGGCAGCCAACCTACTGGCAAAGTTCATCCTGCGGCGATTCGCCTATTGCAAAAGCAAGGCATCGCTACCGATAATTTACGCAGCAAATCATGGAACGAATTCGCGGGCGCTAATGCCCCGGCCATGGATTTTGTCTTTACCGTTTGCGGCAACGCTGCCAAGGAAACTTGTCCGGTATGGCCCGGCGTGCCGGTTACCGCTCACTGGGGCGTTGATGACCCTGCTGCGGTTAAAGGCGATGAGGCGACAGTCGACAAAGCATTTCTGGACGCGTTCTTGATTCTGAAACGGCGCATTGAACTGTTCGCAAACTTACCGCTGCAGCAGTTGGATCAAGGTTCATTACAGCACCATGCTGATGAAATTGGCCGCCACAATATCTCTTCGTCGACTTAACCCACTTATCGGACAGTTGATAACTATGATGACGGTGCAATAAGTCGGCAGCTGACAATCGGCTAGCCGATACTGGCCAGATATTCATTGTTGCAAAATGTTTGAACATAACGGTAGCTCCTCGGTTACGCTATACAACGCCTGAACGAAAACCGTCGGCATTCACCTTTGGTGACCAAGCTTTGTTTCTACTTTTTGCTTTATTGCCAAGCATTAATATCCGGGGTCAACACACTCATTCGCTAGAGAGGCCTCTATTTCCGGTCACTGCAGCGACCGGAAATAGAGTTCCAACATCGCCCTAAAGCGCGGTTCATGCGTGACTGAATCATTATGCGGCTCAAACATTCCGGTTAAGCGCATATCAATATAGCCGTGCGCCATCGACCAAAGGGACACGGCCAATGTGTCGGTATCACATCCGGCTTTGCCGGGTAGTTCCGACAGCTCGGCACAGAGGGCGTCATAGAGTTCATCCATTACGGCCAACAACCCGGCATCCTGGTGATCGACCAGATCACTGCGCCATATGAGTTGGTAGCGATTGGGGTGAGCCAGCCCGTAGTCACAGAGGGCGACGGCGAAGCTGAAGATTCGTTCTTTATCCGTTAACGAGCTGTCTTCGAGACGCGTTAGCGTCGTACTCACAATTTCCTTGAACAACTCGCAAGCCAATGCGGTTAGCAGCGTCCGCCGGTCCTTATAGTGATTTACCGGTGCCGCGTGTGAAACGCCGGTTTCTTTGGCGACCGCCCGGATTGTGACTCCGGCAGCACCGTGCTCATCGAGCAATTTAAGAGCCGCTTGTAACAGTGCATGCTTCAGGTTGCCGTGATGGAAGGTTTTTTGATTTTGCATAGCCTATATTGACACCGTCAATTTTTAGATAGATACTGACAGTGTCAATATTACACAACAGAGAACCTTCATGGCCAAACTCCCTCTCATAGCAGTTGCGCTCAGCACACTGATTTTTGCCGGACTAATTCCGCTGATGGAAATCAACGAGTCGCATTTATTCAACAGCCTCTGGCCCGCTCACGCCCGCCTGCATGAGGCCTGGCAGCTACTCACTAACGCCAGCCTATCGGCTCTGGCGTTATGGCTGCTCGTGTCCCGCAAGTCGGTCAGCATTGGCCTCGTCATATCGCTGGCTATCAGCATTTCGTTTCTCGTAGCCTGGGCATTAGGTAATACCTACGGCGGTTCGATGTTACATTCGGACGGCACGCAAACCGCCGTTATGGGCATTAACCTTGCCGTTGTTATAGTTTTCGCGGTAACGACCCTATTATCACTCGGGCTTTGGGCTGAACGCCGATAACTTTGGTAACATTATTGGCAGCCGCGGCGATTTTAAAGTGTCCGCCAATGAGGTCGCTATCGGGCTGACAATGCCACGGGTCGCAGCAGCACTATTACACCACCGCCTCACCCCTGCCGCCTTCCAGCGAGCGGCAACACTCTCGGAATACTTTCCGGTTGAGCAAGCCCGGAAAGCTGGTTTTTTCGACGAGTTAGTCGAACCCGAACAACCGATAGACCGTGCTAAAGAATGCGCCGCAGAGTTCGCCAAACTCGATATAACGGCTCATACCGGCACCAAGCGCCGCATCCGGGCTGACCTGATTAGCTACGTGAAAAAGAACGTGCGGCTCGACGTATTGGAAGCAGCGATGATGGGCGTACGGGGTGCCAAGCCCAAAAGTCGTCGTTAAAATCTTGCCCCGATTACCGCGGCTCAGCGAGCAACAATTCAAACTCGCGTGATAGATACCGGGGCGGTGCACATTCGCCTGTCATATAACAAGCGCTATAATTTCCGGTTCAGATATACGAGACCAAAGCCATGCCACCGACACGCCGCGACATACTGCGTTACTCCGCTGCTGTAGCAGCCACTTCACTGGCTGCCTGCGGGCAACAATCACCGGGAGCAAATAGCTCGACTGGCGGACCTGATGGCAATGTCGGCAACCCGAATGACGGTGACAATGAACCGCAGCTGGATACTCGTGAATTCGACTTCCCTATGGTGCTGCCACTGCCGTTTGCACACGGCGTGGCTTCGGGCGATCCATTGGCCGACCGGGTCATTATCTGGACCCGTATTACCCAGCTCGAATATAACTACGATGAATTGCCGGTCAGTTGGGTTATCGGTACCGGAGTAGGCGACGGTGCGGATGGGCCGATGGTGACTGACATCGTTGGCATTGGCACGCAGAGCACCAATGCCAGTCGGGACTGGACAGTAAAAGTCGACGTGACCAGCCTTGATCCTGCCACGACCTACTATTATCAATTCCTCACGCTTGGCACTGCCTCCATCGTTGGCCGTACCCGCACCGCGCCGAGTTCAGCGACAGACGAACTGCGTTTTGCGGTTGCGTCTTGTTCAAGCTACTGGTCGAGCCATTGGAGTGGCTACGGTCATATCGCCGATCGCAACGACCTAGATTTAGTCGTGCATTTGGGCGACTACATTTACGACTTCGTTGATAATGACGAAGAAGTACGCGCCCGCGTTACCAGCGATGGTGAGGTGAAAGACAGCATTACTGATGTGGACTACCGCAACTGGCTGAATATCGACGAAGTGCGCCGCCGCTATGCCTTATTCCGCTCCGACCCCAACCTCTGCCGCGCCCACCAGCAGCATCCGTGGACAATCGTTTGGGACAACCACGACATTGATCCTGGCTTTGGCAACGAGCTAGACGATTCAGCCGTCGACCGCAGTGGCGAAAATACTACGCTCGACGAAGTGATTCAGGTGTTCTGGGAATGGACACCCTGCCGACCACCGAATGATAGTTCCGGCGAACCGCTACTGTTGAATGACAGTAGCTACCCTGCTCCGCCGAACCCACGACAAGTGTGGCGCAAGCTCGATTTTGGCCCGCTGGCTGATGTGCTGTGTATGGATATTGAGCTGTACCGCCAGATGCAAAGTGCCGGTGAGGACTTCCCCTCCGACTACAACAACCACCTGGCCACAGGCAATAGCCTGTTAGGTAAGGAACAATACGAATTCCTCACCACCCAAATGCTCGCCTCTACTACCAACGGCAAAAGCTGGCGCTTCCTGCCGCATCAAACCTGGTTTGCACCGTGGAATATCCCCGGCCTGCTTGAGGGCATGCAATTTGATGGCACGCCGATAGAAACACGCTGGGTCGATTTCAGTGAAGAACGGGCGCAGCTATTCC
>CAJQNE010000437.1 GCA_905479545.1 uncultured Gammaproteobacteria bacterium
ACCCAAGCATGACGTGCAACGCATGGCAGTGCAGAGCGTGGTCGCGCCAAAAAATCTCCGGGAACTGGAAGGCCTTATCCGGGAACGGGTTTGTGATGTGCTCGATAGCATCCCCGAGAACGAACCGTTCGACTGGGTGAGCAAGGTCTCGATAGAAATTACCGCCCGAATGTTGGCCACCCTGTTTGACTACCCGTACGAGAAGCGACTGGATTTAGTACGTTGGTCCGACACGTTTGCAGCGAGCCCCGAATCTACCGGCGGCCCCAGCAACGAGGCGACGTTTTTCCCCTACGCCGCAGAAGCCGTTAAGGCATTTTCTGAGCTATGGTGGGAGAAGAAGGCAATCATCGATGCGGGCGAACCACCCTCTTATGATCTGATTAGCTTATTGATTACCAACGACGATACGAAAAACATGGTTAAAGACCCTTTGAACTTTTTCGGCAACCTGGCCGTATTGATCATTGGTGGTAACGACACAACACGCAACTCGATGACCGGCGGAGTCTATGCGCTGAACAAATTTCCCGATGAATTCGACAAGCTGAAAGCGAACCAAAAACTGATTCCGAACATGGTATCCGAGATTATTCGCTGGCAAACCCCGCTGGCCTATATGCGCCGCACGGCCAAACAAGACGTAGAGCTAAACGGCCAGCAGATCAAAAAAGGCGACAAGCTGATTATGTGGTATTCATCGGGCAACCGCGACGAGGCCGTGTTCGAAGATGCTGAAAAGCTAATCATTGATCGCAAAAACGCCAGAAACCACATCGCCTTCGGTTTTGGTGTACACCGCTGCATGGGCAACCGCTTGGCCGAAATGCAACTGCGGATTCTCTGGGAAGAACTGCTGAAACGCTTTGACGACATCAAAGTGCTTGAAGAGCCGGAAATCGTTCAATCGAATTTCGTCAGGGGCTACGACAAGATGATGGTGCAGGTGACTCCCAAAGCCTAACCAGCGGGTAGCGCCCGCAGCCGACTGACGAAATTTTTGTGAAAGGCGCCAGCACCGATCAATTCATTTATCTTTTCAGGAATCATTAAGCAATGAAAAAGCAGTACCTTGAAGACATGAGCGTTGGCCAGAAATTTGGCTCTGGCTCGTACGTCGTTGAGGCAGGTGAAATAACAGCGTTCGCCGCTGAATTTGACCCCCAGCCGTTTCACCTCGATGATCAGGCGGCAAGAGATACCTTTTTTGGCGGCCTTGCTGCCAGCGGTTGGCACACTGCGTCCATATCATCCCGGCTACTCATCGATAGCGAGTTTCAGCCTGCCGGAGGCATTGTGGGTCTGAGCGTAGATGAACTGCGCTGGAAAAAACCGGTTCGCCCCGGCGATGAACTGCGGGTTGAAACAGAAATTCTTGAATTACGCCGTTCCCGGTCCAAACCGACTCATGGGGTGGTTAAGGCCAGAATCACCACCACTGAACAAAATGAAGAAGTTGTGCAAAGCTATGTTCTGCATTTACTTGCTTTACATCGCCCCGAAGCAAACGACTGAATAAACAATCAGACAACGGACCTCAGGTGAATTGAGCTTTATGACCAGCACAGACCTGATTATTGATGGCGGCAAGACGGCCTGATGCCTGTTACTGAAACTTAAACTTATACTTAAACTTCAGACATGGCGAAGTATTGCAGCAAGCTCTGCCGCCCCCTGTAGGTGTGAATTCATTCGCACAATTCAAGTGCTCCAGCTTCGTCAAGATTGTGCGAATGAATTCGCACCTACAATTTGTAAAAGCGGCTATGCCAATTAACGAGCTGCCGCACAGCAGTAGATGATTGGTTCTTCTACCGGCCCGCCCGACTGAATCTCTTTGACAATCATTGCCAACAAATGACATATTTAGACCACACAACGCAATGACTAAGCAGGAGGCTAGCAATGGCGACTATGAATATTTCTTTACCTGGCCAAATGCGGGATTGGGTCGAAACACGCATTGGTACGGGGCTGTATTCCAACAACAGCGATTACGTGCGCGACTTGATTCGACGTGACCAGATGCTAGCGCAGCGCCGTGAAGCTTTGCAGCTGGCCATTAGCGAAGGCCTCGAAAGCGGCGACGCTGGCGAACTGGATATGTCAGCAATCAAGAAGCGAGCGCGCCAAGCTGCTGGATTGAATCAGGCCTAATGCTCAATATTCGAAAATCTATCGCTGCTGTAGATGACTTACCGACAATCTAGCTCTATGGCTATCAGCAGTGGGGAGAAGAACAGTCCCACCGCTACTTCGATGAATTGGAACAAGCACCACTTGATCGTTTATCAGGCTTTTGAAGAGTACATTTTCATTGTCCGAGTTTTACATCAAAGCGTGGATGTTGCTACCCATCTGTAGTGTTTTTCGATCGAGTCCGTTCCATTGATTGCCATAAATCGAAAATTGTAAGGCGTCACCGTGATTCCCGAAATTCCGATTGCACTAATGGCCGAATGGATCGGTGCCTTGTTATTGACATTTAATGACGGTTTAATAACGTGTTAATAACGCAAATTAAGATATTCTTCTTCAATGTATCACCCTAAATACTCGCTAACACCCCGTATTACCAAGGCTTTGATGGCCATTGAGGCCAGCAAAACTGCTATTGATTTATTGCCCGTCAATGTGGAAATGCTTCAATCACTACGAGAGTCAGCGAAGTTGGCAGCTACGCATTATTCTACGGGTATCGAAGGCAACCGCCTTTCTCAGGAAGAAGTAAGGGAGGTGTTGGTATACAACGCCAAAATTGCTAATCGCGAAAGGGACGAGACAGAGGTTCGCAATTATTATCGGGCGCTTGATTTTGTGGAAGAGCTATCCGGCTACCCCACCATCCGGGAGACAGATATTCAGCAGTTACATGGACTTGCCTACGAGGGTAAGTCCATGCCTACGGGCTATCGTGATGGCCAAAATGTGATTCGTGAAAGTAAGAGTGGACATATTGTCTATATGCCACCAGAGGCGAAAGATGTTCCGGCGCTGATGTTGGAGTTAGTTGAATGGATTAGCGTTGAAACACGCGACCAGCGTATGCCTATTCCCATTATTGCGGCAATTGCACACTATCAATTTGCCACCATTCATCCGTACTTCGATGGAAATGGGAGAACGGCTCGCCTTCTGGCCACGCTTATCCTGCATCAAAATGGTTATGGCTTGAAAGGTATTTATTCGCTCGACAAATACTATGCCGACCATTTGCAAAGCTACTATTCGGCCCTCACGGTCGGTCATCACAACTATTATTTTGGCAGGGTAGACGCCGATATTACGGGCTTCATGGAGTACTTCTGTGTTGGGATGGCGGAGGCGGTGGCGAGTGTTCAAACACAGGCGCAACAGGCTAAGCCGTTTGACCATCATGCGACCCTCCGCTTGCTCAGTGCTACGCAAAAACTCGCCTTGGAGCTATTTCGGGTTCAAGCTGAAGTTAAATCAATAGATTTAGCGGAGCATCTTCAAATCAATGCTCGCGCTGCGAGAGATTTGGCGAAAAACTGGGCCGACCAAGGCTTCTTGGAGGTAGCTAATGCCTCAAACCGAGCTCGAAGCTACCAGCTGGGAGGTCGGTACAGAGGTTTGCTTAAGGAGGGTTGAGTTAATATTTCTCTGTTAGCCGGTCGGTGTAGTGAATAGCACAATGCCAACCTGACCCGAATGGCACTTTTAAATTCACTGTCCGTCAACTATGGAGTGGTCTAGTCCGGCACCTCGCTGCGCGTTTTTTCAATAATTTCCCCCAGCTGCTTGACCACTCTCGGTCAAGGTACGTACAAGTAACGGAATAAAGTGGTCATTGTCAAAATGAGACTGATTAATCCAAATGTGTTCAGGAAACAGCTATGACAGCATTGATGCTTAGCTACAGCAAAGATTTACCCGAAAGCCTCACTCGACTGAACAAGGCTGGGGGCCAATATAAGCGCGCAGCAATCACTGTGCAAAGCTTAATGGGTAAATCGACCATGGGCGCGCTAGCCAGTGATCTTCTATCAACGCTGAAGACGACGAACCATGGCGAAAGTCGCATTAACAAGTGTGTGAAATACGATCTAACGGGTAGGTGTAGACTTATTACGATTCAAGACAATGGTTGCGTACACCTATGTTTTGCTGGAACCCATGATGATGCTGACAAATGGTTAGATAAGAACCGTGGCTTAACGCTTGTACGTGATAAACGCGGTCGAGCTAACGTGGTGCAAATGCGGGCGTCTGGCGATAATCCCGAGCAGGCCCAATTAGGATTAGCTGAATTGCGAGTTGGCCCGATGCTAGACCGATTGCCTGAAGAGGACGTGGAAGTACTACTCCAAGACCTAAATCATCGCGAAATAAGAGCCATTGGAAATTTGACGGCTAGTGATAACGAGGCTGAAATTCAGGCAGCATGTCAACCAGTTGCTGACGATGAGAGGCGTATGGCGCTTGAGGATGCGCTTTTGTCAGTGCGCCTAGATAAAGACGAGCAGGCAAAGGCTCGACTTGACGCCTACTTAGGCCGCAGTCTGCCGGTTGCT
>CAJQNE010000438.1 GCA_905479545.1 uncultured Gammaproteobacteria bacterium
AAACAAGTCTTATACTCCTCGCAAAGGATCATAATCCTGATATTGACTGTTGCCGCTGTAAATAATTAAACAGCAAAACAACCATTAAAAACCCTATATAATCGCCAATAAATCTTATTCCAGTAAATAACCCCGCTCTTCTTTAATATTTAATATCAGGACAATATACCGCAATATTTTATTTTAAAGTTTACAGTGGAATGTTTTATTTGGCATCCGTTCACCGCCTGTTTCCTATCCGGTTTTTGCCGAAGTGCGCAAGCTCGGAGAGGAAAACCAGCCTTGCTGCTGGCACGCTGATTGCCAATACAGTGAGCGGAGAAATCAGAGAGCCTATTAGCACATTCACATAGGTAGATAGCGGGTAAAAAAGATGCGTAAATTTCAACGCGATCAGGCGTGGCTAACGCTGTACTCAAAAAATGAATCAACAAATTCGAATAGCATTCTCTACCGAACGTTGTAACTCCGAAACAAATCACTGTCGTGATTAGAAAGCACGGCAATGCCGACATGAGCTGACTTCTCGGCACAGCATCAGGACTGCCTGAAGCAGCAACACCGGCCTTTCCAGCTCATTACAGTAGCTATAGTCAGAAACACGTCCTGGTTGGTATTTTTCGTCTACCTTAGCAACGCTCACTATGGCTGATTAATGAACGATGCAGGCAATTTCTGCTAACAGCCAACTGATTCGGACTAACAACCTTTTACCCCCCAACAAGTAAGTTCAGACGACAACCCATGCTCCGCTACGGACACGTGTGCCGCTTACTCCCGTTATTAATACAGCCTTAAAGCACCACTTATCCAGCCCATCAAAGCTGCTGTGTTCGAGCCGAGTATCCGGCTTTAACGCTGCGAGCGTATCGCAAACAACAGCAGGAAAAACAACAAAAAAAGGGACTGCAAGCAGCCCCTTTTTTATGCTCCAACTCGTCGTTACCGGGTTCGACGTTTCAGCTGGTTCGGCTTGAATTCGCTCTGCTTAAAGCGAATATCGAAGTCAGAGATTTCTTCTTCGTTACTCAATACCGTGACGAAGTAGCGACCAGTAACCAGGTCATGAATCACTTCCGGTGAGCCGGTGGTAATTGGTACAAACGGCAGGGTTACCAGATGACCTTCCTGGAATTTCCAGAAATTATCATTGTTGTCGTAGCCGTCTACAGCCGCAATTGCCCAGCTATCTTCATCCACATAGAAACGACGCTTCTTCAACTGGTGGGTTTGGCCCGGTTTCAGAGTCGCTTCTACTACCCATACGCGGTGCAATTCGTAACGCGGAATATCCATGTTCACGTGACCTTTGCGAATCAGGTCTGAATACTTGTAGCGCGGGCTGGACATTTTGTACGAGTTATAAGGAATGTACTTTTCCTGCTTGCCAATCAGCTTCCAGTCGTAGCGGTCCTGAGCACCGTTAAAGGTGTCAATCTGGTCGTTAAACTGCTCGCCATCGGTTGAGGTTGAAGGGTTGTCGTAACCTACTTTCGGGGCGCGGTTAACACGGCCCATACCGGGGTTATAAATCCACGCCAAACGACCGCCAGCATCGGGGTTAGCCGTTTCGTGAACCAGCAACAGCTGCCCTTTCAAACGTGGCGGCGCTTTCACTTCCTGCAGGTAGTACGCCATAAGGTCTTTATCAGCATTTTTCTGGTCCAGGTTGGCATAACCAAACAGCACGTCTTCAATAATTTTAGTAATCGAGTACTCACCGTCAGCACTTACAATTGCCTGGTTATTGAAACGACGGATCGCAGTACCGCGATAGCGAAGCTTGTGGTTCCACGGAATTTCAGCACCTTTTTTCGGAATCGGGAACGGGAAGCCGAGTTTATGACCGCTAATTCCGTCAGTACCTTCCAACGATGCGCTAGTCGCATTTTTCTTAGTCGCTTCGACGATTTTCGGGTGGTCAAAGTGAGGCCGAAGCGAACGATAAACATTCATCCGATAGGTAGCAGGATACTTTTCGAAGAGCTGCTTATTACCTTCGGTCAGCTTTTCGGCATACTCGCGGTAGTTATTTGCAGTAATAGTGAACAACGGCTCTTCGTTTAAGGCACCGAGTGCCTCTTCCAATTTATCCGGATCTTTACGAAGTTTGCCGAGTTTCTTAGAGGTTAGGCTTTTCTGCTCGTCAGTGAAGTTTTTTTCACCGGTCCATTCCGGGATGGAGCCATCGGCATTGCCATTCCACTCTGCACCGGAAGGCGTTAACTCACCCTTCACGCCTAGCCTGTCGGCTTCTTCCTGAGGCACTTTAGCCACGCTGGTAGCCGAAGCTAAAGCCAGAACTGCCCCAAATAGGACATTGGTTTTCAAAATCATCTTGGTCTCCTCCTGCATTTAGCTTTTCGCAGGGTTAGGTCGGGTTGCCGCTATATTTCGGCATGGGTTCATGTCACGTCAGCAAAAGTATTTCACTGCCATATACAGTTGACAGTATTAACTAGTCGCTGGCACCTAACTTTAGGTCGGTATATCGGAAATAGTTCAAATACCCTATCGCCCAGACTTATCAGCTGATGTAAGCCATCAAAACAAAAATAGAGCAATTGCCCTGCTAATTAATTTACATTAACCATATATATCAGTTACTTATAAATTATTGATATTGATTATTGCTAGCTAAACTTCAAAATAGCGCGCTAAAAGCCACGATAAAAAGGATGGATACGGAAATACTTCGAAGTTTTCGATAGCATCAATTCAAATCCCAACCTAAAGTTAGGTGTCACTGTTAAATTAATGCTGTTAAATAATACCTATGAGTAGAAAACCACTAACAAACAGACAAATAAGCAGGCGCCGCGAGAGAATTCTTGATGCAGCAATGAGGATTTTTGAGAGCAGCGATTCTGCCAACGGCAATTCCGGCGTAGAAGCAATCAGCTTCCGGCAAGTCGCAGACCTGGTGGGCTATAGCCATACTGCCATTTATCGCTATTTCGCTAGCAAAGAAGTGCTGATTAACGCTTTAAAAACGCGCGCCTTTCTATGGATGCGTGACGAAACGCAGCGAGCGATTGATCTGCTGCACAGCCCCGAACAGCAGCTTGAAGCACTGTCCCGCGCTTACATACAAGCGGCCATGGGCAGACCTCAGCGCTATGCCTTGATGTTCTTCAACCTCGATGAAGCAAATGCGATAGAGCACTGCCCGGCATTGCGGGCAGCAAAAGAACAAGCGTTGAACGTCTGCATTGAGCTGGTGAATACCGCACGCGATTCCGGCGAGCTTGCCAGCGATGTAGACCCGCACACTGTTGCGCACATGTTCTGGGTTACTGCCCATGGCTTAGTGTCGTTACAGGTAGCGGATCAGTTCGTGTTTGGCAAAGACATTGAAACGCTGCAAACCCTGCTCCTGAACATGTTGAAAGCAAACTTAAGACAGCCATCGGCTATTCATTCAAAACCGAAATTAGTCCACGTGACACTCCCGAATGAAAGGCTGGCGAATGTCGAACCTGTTCTGCACCGCAAAGAAACAGCACTGGAACCACAGTACCAAATCCCGGGCAAACGAGTTTCCGGCGGCTAGCCCGATTTCAGTACCTGAAATCATTGTGCAAGCGGAACGGCACGACTTATTACGTTAACCAAACCAGTAGATACAAGCAGTTATTCAGCTCTTAAAAATACGAAGCAAAACAGGAATAACTGTCTAAACCATCCTATCGACGGGTTTAACGCACCTTCCAAAACAATATGATGCCGTATCGGATCGACTACCGGCGGCAACGAACTGAGGAGATACCACCATGTCGCAAACTTGCGTCATTGTAGGAGCCAGCCATGCTGGCGGGCAGCTAGCTTTTTCACTGCGGCAGCAGGGTTGGGATGGACGCATCGTGTTGGTAGGCGACGAGCCCTCGGCACCCTACCACCGCCCTCCACTGTCGAAAGGCTTTCTCGTTGATGGCAGCGAAGTTAACGACATACTGATTCGTAAAGCCGAAGCCTACGCCCAGAAAGACATCGAAATGATGCTCAACACCCGGGTGGCTAAGATTGACCGTGAGGCCAAACAGCTCCGGCTTGAAAATGGTGACACACTTGCTTACGACAAGCTTGCACTCTGTTTGGGCGCGAGCGTCAGGAAGCTAGAAATCCCCGGTCATGAACTGGACGGCATTCACTACCTACGCTCGGCGCAAGATGCCGACGCTATTCGCGCCGACCTGCAAAGTGCCAAAACCGCCGTTATTGTCGGTGGTGGGTATATCGGTCTGGAACTGGCCGCTTCACTGCGTAAGAAAGGCATTCAGGTAACCCTGTTGGAAACCCAAAACCGCATTCTGGCCCGCGTTACCGCTGAAGAAATATCGCAGTTCTATACCGAAGTTCATCGCATCGAAGGCGTCGCGATACACACCGACATGGCGGTTACTGAATTTACCGGTGAAGGACGTGTGACCGGGGTGCAGACCGCCGACGGCCAGCAGTTCCCCGCCGACATTGTATTCGTTGGCATTGGGGTTAACCCGAACACCGAATTGGCAGCTGAGGCCGGACTTGCGATTGAAAACGGCATTGTAGTGGATGAGTTCGCGACCACTGACGACCCGGATAT
The DNA here is from genome assembly GCA_905479545.1 of uncultured Gammaproteobacteria bacterium. Lineage (GTDB taxonomy): Bacteria > Pseudomonadota > Gammaproteobacteria > CAJQNE01 > CAJQNE01 > CAJQNE01. The sequence goes on from CAJQNE010000438.1 coordinate 4,586, forward strand.
CGTCGCTGCCGGTGACTGCACCTACCACCCGAACCCGATTCTGGGCCGACGAATCCGGCTTGAATCCGTACCTAACACCATGGATCAGGCCAAAGCTGCCGCCGCCAGCATTATCGGCAAAACGCAGATTCCATACTCAGCCATCCCCTGGTTCTGGTCTGAACAATACGACATGAAATTGCAGATGGCCGGGCTCAATCAAGGTTTCGATCGGGTAATTCTGCGTGGCAAGCCGGACAAAAGCCGCAGCTTTGCCGCGTTTTACCTCAAAGACGACCGGGTAATCGGTGTTGACTGCGTCAATCGACCAAAAGAATTCATGATCGTGAAAAACGCTTTAAACAAGGGGCTGCAACTGGGCACAGACAAGCTGGCTGATGAATCGATAGATGCCAAAGACCTGCTTTCTGCTGCTTAGTGCGGTCATGGTGACCGGCGTGTTAGGACGAATCAGAGATTCACACCCGGGCAACCGTGCAACGCAGCTCACCAATAACCAAACGAATATTTAACAGGAGACCTTATGTCAGCCGTAATCGCAGAGTTGCCGACCGTCGTAACCGCCAACGCATTACGCGATGCCTTCAACGCACAGCAGGCCGCTTACCTGAGCTCGCCAGCCGTTAGCGTCGCTGAGCGCCGTGAAGACCTGAAAACGCTGAAAAAGATGATCAACGACAATCGCGAAGAATTTATCGCCGCGATCAACGAGGATTATGGCAATCGTTCACGTAATGAAACGCTATTTGCCGAAATCATTTCGGTAACCGATGCGATAAACGATGCGATTCATAACCTGAAAAAGTGGTCGAAGGTACAGCGACGCAAGGTCGACTGGGCGCTATACGCCGGAGCCAAAAACCGCGTCATTCCTCAACCCCTAGGCTGCGTTGGCATTATCGCGCCGTGGAACTTTCCGAGCTTCCTCAGCCTGGGCCCACTAACCGCAGCGTTTGCTGCAGGCAACCGGGCGATGGTCAAGATGTCGGAAAACTCGCGGGCATTCAGCCGCCTATTAATTCGGATTAGCCCGGACTACTTCCCGCCGGAAAAGCTACTGTTCCTCGAAGAGACCGGCGGCGTTGGCATTGAATTTTCAAAAATCCCTTTCGATCTACTGTTTTTTACCGGCTCCGGCGCGACCGGCCGCAAAGTGATGGCAGCCGCCGCTGAAAACCTGACTCCGGTGGTGCTGGAGCTGGGCGGTAAATCACCGGCGGTAATTGACCCCTCGTATCCGCTCGACAAAGCGGTGCAGCGAATCATGTTCGTTAAACAATTTAATGCCGGGCAGATCTGCATTAACGTCGATTATGTGTTCGTGCATGAATCTCAAATTGATGAGTTCGTTAGCAAAGCGAAAGCCTGGAATGCCGAACACATTCCCGACATTCACAACGACGATTACACCGCAATAATTGACGACGCGTCCTTTAAGCGACTCGAAAACACCATGAATGACGCTATCGCGGGCGGCGCTGAAGTGATTAACCTCAGCGACCACCAAGACCCAGATATTGCGAGCCGCAAGATGCCGCTACACCTGGTACTGAACAGCGGCAGCGAGATGACCATTCGCCAGCGCGAAACCTTTGGCCCACTGTTACTGGTAATGCCTTACGACACCCCTGAGGACGTCATTGAATACGTACGTTCACAGGACCGACCACTGTCGTTCTACCCGTTTACTCACGACAAAAAACTGCTGCAACGCTATCTCGACAACATCATGTCAGGCGGCGTTACCGTAAACGATGCGCTGTATCACATCGGTCAGCACGACATGCCATTCGGCGGTGTGGGAGCCAGTGGCATGGGCCATTACCACGGCCGTGAAGGCTTCGAGACATTTTCCAAAATGCGGCCGGTGTTTCATCAAACCGGGCTCAGCTTTATGAAATTTTTGCAACCACCGTATGGCAACTTTGCGAAAACCGTTTACCGATTTATGGCCTGGTTCAAGGACTAAATCAAACCAACAAATAGTGAGGAGAACCTAATGAATTTAGATAAAAACTGGACACCCGTCACCGGACTACTGCACTGGGCGGAACAACAACCCGATTCGGTTTATTTCACTCAACCCCACAGCGGTGGTGAAGTTATCGAATACAGCTGGAGCGAGGTTGCAGCGCAAGTACGCGGCATGGCCGGACACTTAGCCAGCCTCAACTTGCCGGCAGGCAGCCGCATTGCGCTGCTTTCACAAAACTGTGCTCACTTCATTATGGCCGACCTGGCTATATGGATGGCCGGCCACGTTAGCGTGCCGATCTACCCGTCATTAAATGCTGACACCGTCAGCTACATTCTCGACCACAGTGAATCACAGCTACTGCTACTCGGTCAGGTAGCCGAATGGGGGAATATGCACGCCGGCGTCCCAGCCGACATGCCCACGATATTGCTACCCGGCAGCCCGGAAAGCGATCTGCCAGACAACACCACAAGCTGGGACGATGCGGTTGCTGCAGCAACACCTCATGGCGACCCCGTACAGCGCGCACCCGAAGAACTGGCCCGCCTGGTATACACCTCTGGCAGCACCGGCAGGCCGAAAGGCGTAATGGTGCCATTCCGCGCACTCGAAGCCTCGGGCCGGTTGATGCTGCCACCACTGAAGCCGATGTCGACCGCCGACCGGATGATCTCTTACTTACCGCTAGCGCACGTATTTGAAGCCAGCGTGGTTGAAGTCGCCTCGCTGTACCACGGCTTCCAGGTATTTTTCAGCGAAGGCCTACACACCTTTGCCGACGATCTGCGTCGGGCACGTCCTACTGTATTCGTTTCGGTACCGCGCCTCTGGGTGAAATTCCAGCAGGCGGTACAGGCCAACCTACCACAAGTGAAACTCGACGAACTGCTGGCCAACGAAGCAACTGCCGAACCTACCCGTAAACAGATTTTGACCCAACTGGGACTACAAGATGCCGGTGTTGCAATTACCGGTTCTGCACCGCTAGCCCCTTCGGTTCAGCAGTGGTATCGCGATCTGGGCCTGGAGCTACTGGAAGGCTATGGCATGTCTGAAGACTTTGCCATCTCACACGTCTCGCTGCCTAACCGCTCGCGCATTGGCTATGTCGGCCATGCCGTGCCGGATGTGGAGCGACGAATTGCCGAAAATGGCGAAGTGCAGATTAAGAGCCCGGGCGGCATGCTGGGCTATTACAAAGCACCAGAAAAAACCGCCGACGCCCATACCGAAGATGGCTGGTTCTGCACAGGCGACCTTGGCGAAATCGACGACGACGGCCGACTACGCATTACCGGCCGATTGAAAGAAATTTTCAAAACCAGCAAAGGTAAATACGTCGCTCCGGTACCCATTGAGTGCAAGTTGGGTCATCCACAAATTGAAGTGGTGTGTGTAAGCGGAGCAAACCAGGCCCAACCTTATGTACTGATGATGCCTAGCCCAATGGCTGCCGACGCACTAGCAACCGAGGAAGGCAGAGCAGCACTGTCAGCGGCTATTTCCAGCCAGTTAGACGAGGTAAGCACCACTGTTGATCCACACGAACAACTGGCTTTCGCCGTAGTGGTGAAAGATCCCTGGACCATCGAAAACGGCATGCTTACTCCAACCATGAAAATCAAACGCAACGTCATTGAAGAGCGTTACGAATCTCTGGTTGATAGCTGGTACGCCAAGGGCGAACGAGTAGTTTGGGAATAACACTGACCGCATAGTGCAGCGCCGCTCGCTGCACTATGCATAACAATGCTTAGGATGCGAAACGCACAGCGAGAAAACATTATGTCTGCACAAAAGTTAGCTGATAGGCCCTTGGTAACCACCGACTTTGAGTCGCTTGCCAACCAGCAACCCTACTGGGATTGGGTGATGGATCGTTATTTCCGGTTAGAAATGACCGGTTTTGAAAATGTTCCTGATGAAAATTGCCTGATTATCGGCAACCACGGTGGCGGCGCTATTGCCTGGGATGCGTGGATGATGTTTTTCGGCTGGATGCGCCACTTTGGTGAAAGCCGGCCGGTAAACTTCACCGCCCACGATGTGCTAACAACCCTGCCGAAGCTAGGCCCGTACCTAAAAAGCATGGGCATTATTTCACCGACCAAAGAAACCCTGAATCAGTACCTACAGGCTGGCCGCGACACGGTAATTTTCCCCGGTGGTGTTGACGATGCCATGCGTGCCTGGAAGCGTCGGGACGAAGTGGTATTCGCCGGTCGCAAAGGGTTTATCCGGCTTGCTATCCGCAACCAAAAGCCCATTTTGCCCATCACTACTGCCGGTGGCCACGATTGCGAATTCATCCTGAGCGAAGGCCGCGGCCTGGCCAAACTGCTGCGTTTCCCACAACTGCTTCGCAGTGATGTAGCGCCCATTACCTTCAGCGTGCCGTTCGGAGTCTCACTAGAAGTACTGCCATGGCACCTACCCTTGCCGGCCAAAATTCGTACAGAAATTCTAGAGCCGATGGAGCTGGACAAAGACTGCGATCGTGCTGACGACAATGAATATGTTGACTATATCTACAACGAACTACTGTCGTCGATGCAAGCCAACGTTAACAAGCTAGCCAGCAAACGCCGTTTCCCGGTATTCAGCTAATCAATAAGAGGAGATCGGTATGAACGGACAACGCAGATGGCAGTGCCTGGTATGCGATTTTGTATACGAAGAAGCACTAGGCATGCCCGACGACGGCGTGCCACCCGGCACGGCATGGGAAGATGTTCCAGACGACTGGATGTGTCCGGACTGTGGTGCAGGTAAAGAAGATTTTGAGATGATTGAAATATAGGCTCATAGCAGTACCTATGAGACGCAGAAAAAATTAAAATTCATAACAACAACAAACAGTCTACTTACGATTAAAAACCAAGGGGAACAACAATGTTTGAAGAAAAATGGGTAATTGAGGGCCGCGGCTTCACTAACCGCATTAGCGGCAAGCTG
>CAJQNE010000439.1 GCA_905479545.1 uncultured Gammaproteobacteria bacterium
CTCGCGGTATCGCTTTTTTCGCCTGGCTTACGCTGATGGAAACTTTGGGCGTCATCGGTCTGGCATTTATCTGGCTGGTTTCATTTGCCATTTCTGATGACAAATTTCTGGCTCTCAACTTTCGCCTACAAACATGGTGGACCACCTGGGTTTGGCAAGGCGCTAAGTGGTTATTCAACGTAACGCTGGAAGTTGAAGGTGAGGAGCACCGCCAACCGGCACCATTTATTCTAGCTCCGCGTCACACCAGTATCGCCGATGTATTGCTGCCAGGAATACTCATTTCCGCGCCGACCAATACCCGCCTGCGCTACGTGCTGAAAAGCGAACTATTGTGGGACCCTTGCCTCGACATCGCGGGCAACCGCTTACCGAATGTATTTGTGAACCGGGAGTCCGGTGATACTCAAAAAGAGTTAGCTGTAATAGCGGGTGGTGTTGAAGGCTGCAACCAGGACAGCCACTTTGCAGAAGGTGTAATCATTTACCCCGAAGGCACACGCTTTAGCATTGGTAGACAGCAGAAAATACGCGCTAAACTGCGAGAGAAATTTGGCGACGAGCACCCTGACCTGAAGCTAAACAAGGTATTACCTGCCAGGCCCGCCGGGTTATTCAAGATTAATGATACGCTTCCAGATGCTGATGTGCTGTTCTTAGCCCACAATGGTTTTGAGTCGTTCCGCAACTTGGAACAATTAATGAATGGTTCTGCAGTAGGAACCGTTTGCCGATGCAAGTTTTGGCGGGTGCCTGCCGCTGAAATCCCCACCGGAGAACAGCGCGGGCATTGGCTACAACAGCAATGGGCCAAAATGGATGCCGAAGTTTCGCGACTGGGTAAGCAATAATTTCCGATAATTAAGTAATTTCGATTTAACTAATTTCTAAAAAATTAGCCCCATATAAGCCCTACATAAGGAACACACCATGGTACGAATCAATTTTTACGACTACCCTTTTAAGTCTATCGAAGGCGGCGCTCTGGTATTGGGCAAGCCCGGCCGCCGGGGACCTATTCTGCTGGTCAATACCGCATCAGAATGTGGCCTGACACCACAGTACAAAGAATTACAGGCCTTGTATCAAAAATATGCGGCTGACGGTCTGGCGGTAGTCGGCGCCCCCTGCAACGACTTTGGCGCTCAGGAACCCGGCAGCGAGGCGGAAGTCGCTCAGTTCTGTGAAAAGCGTTACGGCGTAAGCTTCCCGCTAACCAGCAAAATTCACGTTAAGGGCGACGATGCCCACCCGCTGTACCAAATGATTGGTGAGCAGCTGGGTGAAGATCAACTGCCGCAGTGGAATTTCCATAAATACCTGTTTGATGCATCCGGCCAGTTTGTCCAGTCGTTCGGCTCAAAAACTGAGCCGCATGAAGCGCACCTTGTCGCCGCTGTAAAAGCGCTATTGCTGCCGCAGAACAACGAAGAAGACGACGACTAAGGGGCTTTTGATAGTGCAAAAATTTAAGAACAGCATCGACCTGCCCGCGGCCGCAGACGAAGTGGTGACGTTAATTACCACGGAAGAGTATCTACGCTTCCGTTATGAAGACGTTCAGGTTCAAAATTTCTCGCTCACCATTGAGCAGAATGACTCCCAGGCATTTAGCTACTCACTCGTCCGCGAAATAGATATGGCCGGCAAAGTGCCGAAAATGGCCCGAAAAATCGTCGGCGACAGCATGACGGTCACACAACAACAGCGCTGGGACCGGAGCGCTGAGCCTTATCCTGGCACGATGACGGTGGAAGCGCAGGGCTTGCCGGGCTCTATCAGCGCCGCGACTGAGGTAGTGGCCGTTTCAGCCAATAGCAGCCGCCTGGTCGTGAATGGCGAAGTGTATGTCAGTATCCCGTTAGTCGGCGGGCAATTGGAAAAGCTCTTGGTTAGTCGCATTGAAGAATCGTTTTTTCAAAGTGGCGAAACCGTTATCGAATATATCCAACGCGGTAAATAGGCTACCAACCTCCCACAGCCTCGCAATGCGCGTAATGCGAGGCTGTTGACTGTCCCATTGGCGGCAGGGTGGTCGGCGGCCAATCCCATTGGCCGTTATTCCGGCAATGCTAGGCGGCCGAGCTATAACAACGTGGGTAATAACCACGATGCGACTATGACCACCGCAACTGACAGCAACCAACCCTTTGACGTAATTATCATCGGCGCCGGCCTCTCCGGCATCGGCGCTGCTTGCCATTTACAACGTGAATGCCCGACCAAGCGCTACGCCATTCTGGAGCGCCGCAGTCAGGTCGGTGGCACCTGGGACTTATTCCGCTACCCCGGCATCCGCTCAGATTCGGATATGTTTACCTTTGGCTACCACTTCCGCCCGTGGGTGAGCAATAAGGTACTGGCCGATGGTCCGTCGATTCGCGAATACGTCCGCGACACCGCCGACGAATTTAAGGTCGACGACAAAATTCAATTCAACACCCATATCCAGCGGGCGGTTTGGAATAGCGACGAACAACTCTGGACGCTGCATGCCGAAGTTGATGGCAAACCAACCCTGTTTAGGAGCCGCTTCATTTCAGCCTGCACCGGCTATTACGACTACGACGAAGGCTTCATGCCGCAGTACGAAGGCGTAGAAAGCTTTAACGGCCAGATGATTCATCCTCAACATTGGCCAGAAGACCTCGACTACAGTGACAAAAAAGTGATCGTTATCGGCAGCGGCGCTACCGCGGTGACGATTGTGCCGGCGATGACCGACAAAGCCGGTCATGTGACGATGTTGCAACGCTCCCCCACCTATATTTTCACGATACCGGGCATCGACAAATTTGTTGGCTTCCTATTGAAATGGCTGCCGACAAAATTGGTTTATCCACTGGTTCGACTGCGCAACATGAGTATTCACAAAGCGCTGTATAAATCATCGCTGCGCTGGCCGGATAAAATGCGACGGTTCTTTCTCAAAGGTGTGCACAAACAACTACCACCAGAGCAGCATAAACATTTTGACCCGACTTATGCGCCCTGGGATCAACGGCTTTGTGCTGTGCCAGACGGTGATTTATTCACGGCAATTAGGAATGGTAAAGCCTCGGTGGTTACTGATCACATCGACCGGTTTACCGAAACCGGCATTCTATTAAAATCCGGCGGAACGCTCGAAGCCGACATTGTGATTTCCGCCACCGGCCTGAATATACAACTGCTCGGAGGGATGGATGTCGAGGTAGACGGCGAAACCCGCGAGCCGAAAGACGTGATGTCTTATAAAGCGGTAATGATTCAGGACGCGCCGAATATGGCGGTAATTTTTGGCTACACCAACGCCCCGTGGACACTTAAAGCTGATATTGCCAACCGCTACCTTTGCCGCCTGATCAACCACATGGATGAACACGGCTACACTGTGGCTGTCGCACGAGAAGAATCCGGACAATATGCAATGCACGACGAAACAGTCTTCGGCGCACTGAAGTCGGGCTACGTGGAACGTGCCGTTAATGAACTACCGCGCCAAGGCAATGCACTGCCGTGGCGGGTGTTACACGACTACAAGCGTGATAAAGCGATGCTGTTAAAAGAACCGCTGGAAGATGGCGTGCTGCAATTCAGCCGTGCTCCGGCGACGAGCGGAAGTAGCGAAGATAAAGCGAAGCAAGCAGCCTGATCTATCAGGTAGCCGAGCGTGAGTAGTTTACGAAAACCTACTCATATTCAGCTAGCCAGCGCTCGGCCAAATGCCGATTGTTATGCTGCCAGGGGTGAAATCCGGGTCGGAACCAGGCCAACCAAGCGGGTATTATCCGCAACGCGACAGCCGGTGTGAACCATAAAAATTTAGTCGCTTGCCACCAGCCGCGTACATTTCGTCGCTGCTTGTCGGTTCGCAACAAGCCCATATAGTTTCGGAATGTCTGAACCGCAAAATCCAGCGACACCATAAGCATCACAAAGCAGCGCATAAAATAGCCGCGGAGCGGTTTGTCTGCGACTACCGCCCGCCAGACATCAAAGGCTACGGCTTTGTGCTCGGTTTCTTCAATCGCGTGCCAGCGCCAAAGTCGCTGCATTCGGGGCTCTGCACCTGCCAACACCTTAGGCCGCTTGAGAACCTGATGCGCCATAATGGCCGTGAAGTGCTCTAGAGCAATGGTGCCCGCCAGCCGACGCTGAGCTGAAAGGTTTTTGTCAGCCCAGGCCACTCGCTTATTAGTCCGCGCCACCAACCGGTCAATCGGGTAACCCTGCCCGGCAAGCGTGTCGTTATACTGCTGGTGCTCGCGACCGTGCATCGCCTCCTGACCGATAAAGCCCTGCACGTCGGCCTGCAACTGCGGGTCAGTCACAAACTCCTTGTGGGCACGTACTGAGCGAATAAAAAACCGCTCGCCCTCAGGGAACAGTAGT
>CAJQNE010000440.1 GCA_905479545.1 uncultured Gammaproteobacteria bacterium
AGCGAGTAAATGCCCGGTACCGTGGTATTTTGTTGCTCGTCCACCACAATGTGCTTACGCTTTGTTCTCTCAATGCCAGCTGCTTCCAGGCCAATGCTGTCAGTCATCGGCGCACGGCCAATGGCCCAAATAGCTTGGTCAAAACCACTAAGGGCCGTAGTGTTTTCACGATCAATTGATATCGAGCCGTCAGCCGCGCGGCTGAGTTTTTCGGGGGTCGACTCGCTTTGTACGGTAATGCCTTGATCCCGCATTGAATCGAGTAGCGCATCGGCAATTTCCTGATCAAAATGCTTCAGCACCCGGTCGTTGCGCAACACTAGCGTTACGTCCACGCCAAGCGCATTCAGCATGCCCGCTAACTCAACCGCAATGTAGCCCGCTCCCATAACAGCGACTTTTTTTGGCATTTTAGTCAGGGCAAAAAAACCATCCGAATCAATACCCAGCTCCGCGCCAGGTACGTTGGGCACACTAGGCTTGCCACCAACGGCGATAAGTAAATTTTTGGCGCTACGTTCAGTAACTTCGCCGTTGGCACTTTCAATGTGGATGGTATGCAGGCCGTCTTTCGTGGCCGCTATAGTCGCCCGGCCTTTTTCGATAGTTATGCCCTTTTTCAGCATATTATTTTCATAAATACCGTTAAGCTTTCGCAGGTACGCTTCGCGTTTTTCGACAAAACCGGGCCAGTCGAAGCCACCGTTACTGGCGGTAAAACCGTACTCGCTGGCTTCACTCAGCGTGTCGGCCACGTGGCCTGCGTACCACATCATTTTCTTCGGCACACAGCCGACGTTCACACAGGTGCCGCCGAGGTAGGCCATTTCAACAAGTAGCACCTTCGCGCCGCGTTCAGCCGCTCGGTTAGACGTCGCAACGCCACCGCTGCCGCCGCCGATTACAATCAGGTCGTAATTACTGTCGCTACTCTTGCCATTGCTTATGTTGGTGCTGGTGCTCATATCTGTGCCTTGAATTTAGTGTTTATAAGTACCATGTAACTATAACGAAGTTAACCAAGCCCCAAGGCCTAAATTTATGACTGATCAAGCTACTGATTCGACTGCTGGCGTTGCGACGCTACTCGCGGTAGAAGACCTGCCCGATTTTGCTGCGATTCGCCCGGAACCAGCACCGGCGGCAGTTAAACAATCGCTAGCTGAAAGCCGTGAGGCGATTAATGCCTTGCTGGGTCAGAAAAGTTATAACTGGGATAACCTGCTCAAGCCTTTGGAAGATATTGACGACCGGCTGAGTAAAGTCTGGTCACCCATCGGCCACCTCAATGCAGTGATGAATTCCGATGCCTGGCGGGACGCGTATAACGCCTGCTTGCCAGAGCTTTCTGAATACAGCACTGAAATGGGCCAGCACGAAGGCTTGTGTGAGGCGTTCAAACAGCTAAAAGCCAGCGACAGCTGGAACGAGCTGGATGAAGCCCAGCAGAAAATTGTGACTAACGCCCTGCGGGACTTCCGGCTTTCCGGTATTGATTTGCCGGACGACAAAAAAGCTCGCTACAAGGCAATAGCGCTGCGGTCGAGCGAGTTATCGTCGAAGTTTTCTGAAAACCTGATGGACGCGACGAATGCCTGGAAGAAGCACATTACCGATGTTGCCGAACTTAAAGGCGTGCCTGAATCATCGTTGGCGATGTTCCAACAGTCGGCCGAACAACGGTTGGAAGAGTTGCCGGAGGACGAGGCCGGCTGGCTGCTTACCCTCGAATTCCCCAGCTATCACGCAGTAATCACCTATGCCGATAACCGCGAGCTTCGCCGTGAAATGTATGAGGCATTCAGCACCCGTGCCTCCGAAGTAGGGCCGCAGCTGAGTGAAAAGCCCGGCGAGTGGGATAACCGCGAAATTATGGGTGAAACGCTGGCCCTGCGGCAGGAGCTTGCCCAACTACTAGGCTTCAATAACTACGCCGAAGAATCGCTGGCGACCAAAATGGCTAACAGCGTTGATCAAGTCATTGAATTTCTACGTGAGCTGGCAGCAAAAGCCCGGCCTGGTGGCGAGCGTGACTTAGCCGAGCTGCGGGCTTTCGCCGCTGAAAACGGCTGTGACGATTTGCAGAGCTGGGATGTCGCTTATTACTCTGAAAAACTGAAGATGCAGAAGTACTCGGTTTCAGACGAAGAGCTGCGCCCGTACTTCCCACTCAGCAAAGTAATGCCGGGACTGTTTGAAGTTGCCAAACGCCTGTTCGACATCGACATTAAAGCTAATGGTGACAAGCCGGTGTGGCACCCTGACGCCAAAGCCTTTGACGTTCATAAAGATGGTGAGTTAATCGCCCGTTTTTATGTCGATTTATACGCGCGCCAACACAAACGCGGCGGCGCATGGATGGATGGCTGTCGTAGCCGTAAAAATATGGGTGGTGAGTTGCAGTTGCCGGTCGCTTACCTGGTGTGTAACTTCACACCGCCGGTAGGTGATGTTCCGGCGCTGTTAACTCACAGTGAAGTTGAAACGCTGTTCCACGAATTTGGCCACGGCATTCATCACATGCTTACCACCATTGATTATCCCAGTGTTGCGGGCATTAGTGGGGTAGCCTGGGACGCCGTTGAGCTGCCCAGCCAGATAATGGAAAACTGGTGCTGGGAACGAGAAGCATTGGATGTGATCAGCGGCCATGTCGACACCGGCGAGCCGCTACCTGCGGAGCTGTTCGATAAAATGCTAGCGGCGAAGAGCTTCCAAAGCGGCTTGTTCATGCTGCGACAGGTTGAGTTCGCCTTGTTCGATCTTATCGTTCACCGCGACTATCACGGTGGCACTGACTTCAAAGCCGCAGGCGACTGGGTTTACGCCCAGCTTGAAGAAGTGCGAGCCGAAGTTTCGGTATTGAGTCCGCCCAAGTGGAATCGCTTCCCGAATAGCTTCGGTCATATTTGGTCGGGCGGTTATGCCGCAGGCTATTACAGCTATCTCTGGGCTGAAGTGCTTAGTGCCGATGCATTCTCTGCATTTGAGGAAGAGGGCATCTTTAACAACGAAACCGGTCAGCGCTACTGGCGGGAAATACTCTCGCAAGGCGGCTCGCGGGAAATGGCTGAGCTATTCCGGGCCTTCCGCGGTCGCGACCCGGAGTTAGGCGCTTTATTAAGGCATCGTGGTTTAGATTAAGGTTTGTCTTGTATCTGGATAACCCTGCGTATCTACACTATTGTTAGTACGCTGGCTGGGAGGCAGTTAGCGTAACTATTGATACAACCGGGGAAAACGATGAACGAACACAACCCTTACAGAGCGCCCGAAAGTGAAGTTTCTGTAGATATTGGTGGTGGTGAACATTATCAACCCAAAATCTTCTCTGTAGAAGGCCGCATTGGCCGTATGCGGTACTGGGTTTACAGCATTCTGGTGTCATTTATGATGCAGTTTGTGCTGGGTTTTGGCAGTGCTCTCATTTTGGGTTTAACGGGTTCTGGATTAGACTCTGCTGCTGGTTTTGACGGTTTTGGTGTCGTGGGTGTAATACTATCAGTGGTTACTGTTGTAGCCGCTATAGCCGTTTCGTTAGTCTTCGTTAAACGCCGGTTAAACGACGTAAACCAGAGCGGCTGGATTGGCCTGATAATGTTAGTGCCTATCGCCAATTTAGTTCTGGGTTTGTACTTGCTGTTTGCACGAGGCACGGTCGGTAGTAATAAATATGGGCCTGAACCGGTGCCCAACAGTACCGGCGTAAAAGTAGCCTTCGTCTTGAGCTTACTGCTGATAGTTGCCGTGGTGACGGCTATCGCCGTGCCTGCGTATTCAGGATATCTTGAGGCCGCATCACTGCAAGGGTTTGAAGTGCCTGCGGAGTAGGTTTGAACTGTAAAAAAATAGCCGACCATTAAATGGTCGGCTATTTTTTTGTCTGGCATTTATTGGCTTAAAAGGGTGTCGTTAAACTAAAAAACAGCCTGTCATCGCGAGCGTAGCGCGGCGATCTCACTACCTTTTAGCTTAGAGATTGCCGCGCTACGCTCGTAAAGACAGTGCTTGACAACACCCTCTTAAGTTAGTCGTACTTAGCGACCTCATCGAACCTGTGGTACTAAATTCGGGGTAAGGTCACGGCCAACAAGAATGGTGAAAATGTTGCTATCTGAATCAATAGAGTTTGGGCATAGTTTAATTACCCTGTCTTCAAACTTAACTTCGTTGACAATCATTCGGTCTTCTCAAGTATGAATATAGGGATGAGCGACAGAAATTTGTTTCTGCTTATCGCTATTTAGAATCTTCGTTTTGTCGGTCTAACCGTACTTAGCTACTTCATCAAACATCACCTCAACGGCCTCAGGTTTAATGCCGGGGTGAATGCCGTGGCCAAGGTTGAAGATATGGCCGGTTTTGCCGGGTTCTATCGACAGGTGGACACCTGAAGCAAAACTATCAATGACTTTGCGAACTTCACTGCGAATGGCTGCTTCGCCTGCGTATAAAACGCAGGGGTCCATATTGCCCTGCAGTGCGACTTTGTCGCCAACCAGACGGCGGGCGTTGCCGAGGTTGGTGGTCCAGTCGATGCCCAGAGCGTCAGCGCCGGTGTCGGCCATGTCTTCGAGCCATTGGCCGCCGCCTTTGGTAAATAATATAACCGGTACGCGGCGACCGTCCGCTTCACGTGGTAGCTCGCTAACGATTTGCTGCATGTAGTTGAGCGAAAACTCGCGATAGTTTTCGTCGCTAAGAGCACCGCCCCAGCTATCAAAAATTTGCACGGCTTGAGCGCCGGCGGCGATTTGTGCACGGAGGTAACTGGTTACTGATTTAGCTACGGTGCTCAGGAGCGTGTGCAGAGTCGCCGGGTCGGAATACATCATGGCTTTTAGGCGGGCGAAATCTTTGCTCGGGCCGCCTTCCACCATGTAAGTGGCGAGTGTCCACGGGCTGCCAGCGAAGCCAATTAGTGGAATACTGCCGTCGAGCTCTTTGCGTATGGCGCGTACAGCATCCATTACGTATTTCAGTTCATCTTCGGGGTCGGGTACGCCTAGTTTTTCTATTGCGGCTTTATCCCGAACCGGGTTGTCAAATACCGGGCCTTCACCGGCGACGAATCGCAGGCCGAGGCCCATCGCGTCAGGAATGGTGAGAATGTCGGAAAACAGGATGGCGGCGTCGACCGGGTAGCGGCGCAACGGCTGCATGGTGACTTCGCAGGCCAGTTCCGTATTTCGGCAGAGGTCCATAAAGCTGCCGGCTTGCTCACGGGTTTTACGGTACTCCGGCAGGTAGCGTCCGGCCTGGCGCATCATCCACATGGGCGTGCGGTCAACTTCTTCGCGTAATAGGGCGCGGAGGAAGCGGTCGTTTTTTAAAGGCGATGGGGTGGTTTCGGTAGTCATAATTAGGCGTATACCTCGGCAATTTCGGCTTGTATGGCAGCGGCAGCAGCGCGTGGGTCGACAGCGTTTTTAATGGGGCGGCCAACAACAATGTGGGTCGCGCCGTTACGTAGCGCTTCGCTGGGAGTGACCACCCGCTTTTGGTCATCATCCGGGCGATTATCGACGGGGCGGATGCCGGGGGTGATAACAATTAGCTCGTCGCTTGTAATTTCTTTGCGGAGCTCGGCGACTTCCATGCCCGAAGAAATAACGCCATTACAGCCAGCTTCTAACGAGCGGCGGGCCCGGGAAAGTACTAGCTCGGCAATGTCGCACTGGAAGCCGAGATCGTCTAAATCCCCACGGTCTAAGCTGGTAAGTGCGGTTACACCCAGAATTTTCATCTCGCCTTTTTCGGCGGCGGCGGCTTGCATAATCGATTGGTTGCCGTGCACGGTGCAGTAGGTCGCGCCGCGTTCTCGCAGATTACGAACGGCGGCAGCGACGGTGGCCGGTACGTCAAAAAATTTCAGGTCGGCAAAGATTTTTTTGTCTCGAGCCAGCAGCCAGTCCATCAGTTCGAAATAATCGCCGGTCATCATCAGCTCAAGCCCAAGCTTGTAGAAGCTAACTTCGTCGCCGAGCTTTTCCGCAAGTGCTTTGGCGTCGGCCAGAGTGGCAACATCCAGCGCGAAAATGAGCCGGTCTTTGTTATTTATGGTGTTAGCCATTAGTGCAGTGTCCTCAGGTTTAGTTCACCGATTTGCAGTAGCGTCCGCATTTGTACCGCAAAGGAGTTCATGCGGGCCAGGCCGCCTTCGTGGTCTTTAATTGGCGCTGGATCGGCGGCAATCATCGGTAGCGTGCTGTCGATACCTTTCTTTAGAGATACCAGACCGGGACTGTTCTTCTCGTCGCTGGCGAGCTTGGCGAGAAACTCGCGTGAACCGGCTAAATCAGTCTCACTCACCGGCGGCGTAGTTTGTCGCAGCAGCACGGTAAACAGCATATTGCAGGCTTGCAGAATGTGAGCGAGGCCAGCCGGAGTTAGTAGCTCATCGCCCCCCGAGAGGCGGCAAGCGCGACTGGCTAGCAGGCAAGAGAGCTGTACGGTAGCTAAAGCATCGTCGGTGTCGGCTTCTTCCATGGCGTTGCCACGAAACTCTTCCATACAGCGGAGTGCAAATACCGAACAGGAAATCGCCAGCGCCATGGGAATGGGGTCTATGCGAATGGGTTCCAACAGTTCTTCGGGTGGTTCCATGGGAATAACGGTGGCGACCAGAAGTTCGCGTAAATCGGGGTAGTTGGCAGTGCTGCTCAAAGTGGAAAACCGGCAAGTTGGGCGTATTGGGTTATCGATAATACCCGAGTAATCCTGAAGGGGCTGAACGCATCCGTTACCGCGCCGCAGTTGGCTCGTTCAGGGTGGTAAATTGCGCTCTGGTAATGGTCTTTGCGGTAATTATTGTTATATTGCTTAAATAAGCGGCCCTTCAAGGGTGGACGCGGCTAACTCAATAGAGGTTAGCTGCAAAAGTGGATCATGTGCGTGGAGACGCTATGTCGGTTTTAGGCCGGAAAATTTTGATGTCAGCTTGTCTGATCACGACTTGCGTGGTGGCTGTTAGCGCAGCAAACGTTGCCAACGCCCAGCGGCTCGACGACGAGGGTCGAAAGCAGTTGCAGGAATATCGCTTCCAGCCACGACAGCAGGCGGCGTTGGAAAAATATATTCAGCAGCTAGAGGCTTTTCGGGCGACGCAGCAGGAGCAGGGTAAAGCGCTGGACCGGCAATTAGAGTCTATTGGAGTAACCGGCCAGAACGTCTTGCCGCTGCTTAGCGAAATGATTAACGCCCTGCAGGACTTTATCAAACTGGATTTACCCTTCCAGCAAGCTGAGCGCCGTGAAGCGGTGATTAAATTACGTTCGATGCTGAATCGTTCGGAAGTGAGTATCGCTGAAAAATATCGTGCAGTAGTGAGTGCCTATTCAGACGAGCAGGCTTATGGGCGAAATATTGGCAATTACCGGCAAGTGATTGAGATTGATGGCGAAGAGCGTACGGCTGATATTCTGCGAATTGGTCGGTTGGCGCTGTACTACCAGACGTTAGATGGTAAGCAGGTGGGTAAGTGGGACCGCGCACTAGAGGGCTGGGACGAGTTGCCTGGTCGCTATCGATTGGCGATAAAACAGGGGCTGCGAACGGCGCGTAAGCAGATTGCACCGGTGTTGCTGGAGCTGCCGATGCCAGCGCCCGACTATGTTAAGCGGGAGGAGGTGAAATGATCATTCGTTTCCGTGTTGTTAGTCTGGTCGTTGGCCTGGTGTTTATTAGTAGTGCGGCTACCGCACAGCCGCGGAACCAGGAGCAGTTACTCAAATCGTTGCAGCAGCAACAAACCGAGGCGCCCGAGCGCGAACAGGAGTTTCGCGCCAACCCGGATAAGCGGGCTGATCTGCTGGCTGCTGAGAAGCAAAAAACCGCGGAGTTACAAGCGCGCGCTACAGCGCTGGAAGCTGAGGTACAAACCAGCAAAGTAGAATTGCAGCTTAAGCGTGAGCGTTTAGGTGAACGCAGTGAATCGCTTAAGGCAATGTTTGCTGCAGTCAATTTATCGGCTGGCGAGTTATATGCCAATGCCCGGAAATCAATCATCTCCACCCAGCTACCGGCCCGGTTACCCGAAATTCAGGCGTTAGCAACCCGGAGTGAGCAGCCGGATATCGATTCGCTTCGCACGCTGTGGTTGCGGCAGCTGGAAGAAATGACGGAGGCGGGGCGGGTTACTGAGTATCAGGCTGAGATAACGGATGCGCGTGGCGAAAGCAGCGAAGAAACCGTTATTCGCATTGGTAGTTTCGGTGCTGTAACCGAGGAAGGTAACTATTTGCGTTACGTTCCACCGGGTGGTTCTAAAGCCGGTGAGTTACAGGTTATGGGCGCCAGTAACTCGCCACCGTTGATGGATCGTTGGCGTGGCTGGTGGCAAGCCACCATGCCCGACTTTATGGAGGGCTGGGTGAACGACCCGGCTGAGCCCGGCCGTTTGATTGACCCGACTCAAGGTGAGCTGTTGCTGGCCAGAGCCGAGAGCCCGACCGTTCTGGAGCGGGTTAAGCAGGGCGGGCTGGTCGGCTATGTGATTCTGTTCCTCGGATTAATCGGTCTTATTATTGCTGTCTACCGGCTTGCGTACCTGGCCTATACCGGCATCGGCATTAGCCTGCAGCTTCGGAATGACGAACCCAACCCGCGTAACCCGCTAGGCCGGGTGTTGCTGGCCTGGCGTGAGGTGCAAAACGATGCGGGTGATGTGCCGGTAGAAACGCTGGAGCTAAAAATTGACGAGGCCATTCTGCCGGAAATTCCGCGTTTGGAGCGTGGCCAGAATACGCTGAAATTGTTGGCCGCCGTGGCGCCGCTGCTTGGCTTGCTGGGTACGGTAACCGGCATGATCGCGACCTTCCAGTCGATTACGACATTTGGTACGTCGGACCCGAAGCTGATGGCGGGCGGTATTTCGCAGGCGCTGATGACAACCGTATTGGGCTTGGTGGTGGCCATTCCGCTGCTATTTGCACACGCTATTGTCGCGTCCCGCAGCCGTTCGCAAGTGCAGGTGTTGGATGAGCAAAGTGCCGGTCTGATCGCCCATCGCGTAGAGCTTGCCAACGCGCCTGTAGCGACACAGACGCCCGCTGAGAAACTGCAGGTAGCGAACAAGGCTGCGGAGGACAAAGTAGCGGAGAACAAAGCCAGGTCTGAACAAGCTCAGGCTGAGAGGGTAGCGGCTCAGCAAGCGGCAGATAACACGGCCAGCCCGGCGGAGAAACCGCCGGTTTCGACCGATGAGTTGCCCGGCGCATGAGTGGTATTTTCGACTTTTGGCTGTCCATCAGGCTATTCGTCGATACGGGCGGCTGGGTGCTGTGGGGCATTATGGCCGTTTCACTGTGGTTGTGGACGCTGATTGTCGCTCGCTATTGGTATGTGTGGCTGCAATACCCTGCGCTTCGCGATAAGCAGCTTGCTCGTTGGCAGGCACGTAGCGAACGACAGAGTTGGTTTGCGCTGCGGGTGCGTGAGCAACTAATTTCTGAAAGCAGTGTCGCGTTAAATAAGCAGGTGCGGCTAATTAAAACGCTGGTGGCAGTGGCACCATTGTTCGGTTTGCTCGGCACAGTAACCGGCATGGTTCAGGTGTTTGACGTGGTGGCCAGACAAGGTACCGGCGATGCGCAGGCAATGGCCGCCGGCGTATCAAAAGCCACAATCCCTACTATGGCCGGCATGGTGGTCGCGCTGTCCGGCTTGTATTTTGGCAATCGTTTGCAGCAGATGGTTAGGCAGCGGAATCGTCGGCTAGCCGATTCGCTGGCAATAGGCTAGGTAAGCTGAGTTTTATGGAGCAATACTAATGGCCCGAAAACGCCGCAGAAACGACGATGAAGAGACAGCGATTGATATGACGCCGATGCTCGACATCGTATTCATCATGCTGATTTTCTTTATTGTGACGACATCGTTCGTCAAAGAGGCTGGCGTGGATATCAATCGCCCGGCGGCCAGCACCGGCAAAAAAACCGATAGCAAAAGTCTGGTGGTAGCGATTACCAAAGAAGGCGATGTTTATATCGATGGCAACCAGGTTGACGTGCAAACCGTGCGGCCTCTGGTTGAGAGCTTGCGGGCCCAAGACCCCGAGAGTGCAGTGATGGTGCAGGCTGACGATGCCTCGCGAACCGGCGCGTTGATTAAGGTGATGGATCAGATACGGGCAGCGGGTGTAACGAACATTTCAGTCGCCACACAAAAACCCTAATCGCCTGTTAACCGAATGAAGCTACCGCAGCTATCAGGCCGTTTTTTGCCGCATAAACTAATTAACCGCTGGCGCGATGCGCCGGCATGGTTGGTTGCTGGTGTGCTGGCTATTGCGATAACGCTGATGCTGTTTTGGTTGATGCAGCGATTGATTGTTAACGTGCCGGTTAATAATGAAGAAACCCCTCCGGAACTCGATACGGTTGAGTTCGTGGAAATGAAACCTATTGAGGAGTTGCCACCTGAGCTTGAGGATGAGCCAGAATTGGAACAGCCGGAGATGGAGGAGATCGAACCGGAGCCGGAGCCAGAACCAGAACCAGAACCAGAGCC
>CAJQNE010000441.1 GCA_905479545.1 uncultured Gammaproteobacteria bacterium
TTGCCCGGTTGGCCTGTCGAACTGGCATATTACGAATCAGCGTGGGCAGGCTGGAAAAAGCATTCGAACAAGCGAGGGTTTATGCTCATTCCTTGACGGTAGTCGAGTGAGCTTGCGGTGAAATTAGTGGGGATACCTCAGAATCTGACCCCAATTTTTTTTTAGAGACAAGCTATGCCAAATCAATACCTCAAATACATCGAAATCCTGAAAGACGTTCAACGAGCAATTAAATTGCGGCTGGTAGGGTATCAAGTTTCTGCTGATGACGACCTGCACTCAATGACCCCTAAAGAAGCTTCGCCTAAAGGTTGGTCGTCGACCGCGACAGTTTGGAAAGACGACTACCAATCGATAATCAATTCGATAAGGCAAGCCAACCCTAAATATAAAGGCTTCCCATCACTAAGGTCAGAACAAGAAAAAAGTTATGGCCTGGAGATCCAGTGGCTCCGTGACTCAATAGCAGTACGACTTCAAAACTTCATTGCGTAAATAGTGGCCGATAAGTATGAAAACTAATGGTTTGCAAAAAATGTTGGCAGTAGCTTTAATTTCGCTGACACCTAATTTCACATTCGCTCAATCGGCAAATTCGATTAACTCGGCCCTAACAGCAGACAATGCTGCAAGGTTGTGTGAAGACGGGACTCTGATCGGAAACTACCTAGTAAGGCTATTAATAGATCGTAATAATTTCCCGTTAGAGGATAATGCTGCTGTTTATGCTGGAGCGGAAAGCAACCCACAAACGTTTTTCCTAGATCTACTAGAAGGTAACTCACCGGTCATCAGCTCCCTAAGTGTGGCAACCCGGCAAAAATTAGCAGCTATTCGACTTGATTTACCCAACTGGTTAAACAGCAACTACGCAAGATCGGCAAATTCAGCATATCGGGTTCGGCCTGGCCAGCCCATTCCACAATCAGAATCAACTCTGCTTAGAAGCTTCCTTGTCGAATCTGGTTTCACTGTAGCTTGCCCGGCTAAAAGACAGCAAAGCCAGTTTGTGTCATCGTTCAGGCTCAGAGGAGATAGCGCCACTATTTCTAACCAAGCCTCTGGAGCTAAATTGGCCGCCTTAGATGCTGCTACGGCATCCATCATTAGAGACGATGTTGCGAACACTACTGCCGTGAACACTACAATAATCGCTGGCTTTGATGTAACGCAATTTATGAGCACACCCGACAAAAAGTACGCTTTCTCACTGGTCCCTTATGTCGGTTATCAAGCTAAAAATACCGACCCCGACGATTCAGAAGACATAGAGCACGCATCTTTTGGAATAGCCCTTGGCCTTTCCAATATCACGCTGGGATCTAAGAATTACGGCGTTGGTGACACTCTCCAGATAGCTTTCGAACGCGGTTTTGACAAAGCAAATAAATCACAGACTAGTAAATACAGTTTAGTGTGGAATGCGGCACCCTACTATAAGCCGAAGAGAAGGCTGTGCAATTCTGACCGTGTTATTACAAACGACCTCAGTTTTCACTGCACACTTAATGCACTGGCGAGTTACATAGACGTTAGCGATGTTGGCAACAATACCGCGTTGATGCTTGCCGCTGATAACTCACTACTAGGCAGAGGTTACAGCATTGGATTATCATTTTTGCCTAAAGCAGACACAGATAATTGGGTTTGGCTCAATCGTTGGAACTTAAGCGCCGGCTACAAATTTATCGCTTATAACTCGGGCAACTTGAGCAACACTGAAAACTCTAAAGTAACTTTATCGTTCACACCCAACAGTGCAAAAAACCTGGAAATAAGCCTGGAGTATGTGAATGGCGATAACGAAGAAACTTTCCAGCGCGAAGATAGTACGTCACTTAAACTAGGGTTCAGGCTCTGACGAAGAGGAGTACATCAACGTGGCATCAACGACAACTGAAAAGGCACCTTCTTTTTTACGGGGTAGAACCCCTTCAATGATTGCCCGTTGATTTAGGAACAATTTAAAATCAAGAACTAAAGGGGCCAGCCTGACCCCTTTAGTTTTTCTATAAAACAACACTTCTGAACTATTACAATAACGATCAGGAAAAATGATGACGAAAGCGCCGAGTTACACGAAGATTTTAACTATTTCACTTCTAGCTATAGCGACCATGCAGACAATTGGTTGCACTGGTGTCAAAACTGGGTGGCTAGGGTATACGCGGTTAAACACTAACGCTGGTGGTGCTTTGGTGGCTATCGATCAGCGAGCCATCATTTCTCACCTAAAAACCGATGCAAACGGTCAAAACCCTTATGCCATTGTATGCGCGGAGCCTAGTCCGGATGGAATGACCGCTCTGTCGCTATCAGCTAGTGGAAAAAGCGAAAAAGCCGATTTGGTGGCCGCATTTTCGGCTCAAGAAAATGCCTCATATGTTGGCTTGAGAAGCCAAAGCATCCAGCTACTTCGAGATGCTATGTATAGAGCTTGCGAAGGCTATTTAAGCGGCGGTCTTACTAAAGCCGCTTACGATATATCAATGCGTCGTTATCAAAAAAACATGGTCGCGCTGCTAGCTATTGAGCAACTAACCGGAACCGTCGTCGCGCCAAGTACCACGATCACTACTCAAGGTGCAGCCAGCGCGGGTGATGAACTCAAAAGTTATCGCGAATCAATTAAGTCAGCCGAAGCCGAAAAAGCGGTACTTGTCACTAAAAAAACCGATAAAGAAACGGAGATACAAACTGAGAAATCTGGTGCTAATGACACGACAAAAATTGGAATGCTCAATACGGAGGTAAAAGCAATAGATGAAGAAATCTCAGCTCTTGACCTCGATATAACACAGCTTAAAGCAGGTGCAAAATTGGCGGGTAAATTTAGTGCGATGGGCCGAGGGAGAGTGACGGTTCGAGATGTTGCAGGAGGTAGCCAACGGCCAAGCGAAGCTTCGATTAAGACCATTGCCAAAGAAGTGAGCGCTATTGTGGCATCAGTCGTTGGTGCCGATGATGGCGACCAACTTTGCCTCACCGCTCTCGCGACAGCGTTTCAGGAGAATGAAGCACATAGAAGAGCCCGTGGCCCGGCGAGTTATATAGCCAGACCGATGAATACCGTTAAGAGAAAAACCGGCACTCCCGGACCTAGACCGAAACAAGTTTCGTATAACAACGTAACTAAAATCAGTTCTACTCAGGGCCCACACACTAACGAGCTTGAAGATAACAGGGCAAACGAACCTAAGGGTGCTTCCAAGTCATTTGTCGAGTTTTGTAATGCCCGATTAGGAGCATCGAATACTCAACGCAACGTTAAATGGAAAGCACTGTCCCAGCAGCTAGATACGGCCATAAAAACCCTAAATGACCCAAAGAAAACCGTAAAAGCGAAGTCTGCAGCGCAAAAAACTATCGATTCGATAACTGCACAGGCATTAAGCAATACCGGTAGCACTATTTCCATTACCGCCAAAATGCCCTCCCCCCTCTGACAGCTGCAGTTCTAATCACTCACCCTGGGCGGGGGGGGCGATATTCTTAACATGCGCGAAAGGCTTAATTGAAGGGGGATCTCTAGCCTATATCGCAAAAAATAAGGATATGAGGTTAGTGCCGTTCTATTCTGAACCGAAACGTTTTTTCAAAGTTTAGTATTACCGTTACCTCACAACTCACAACTCACAACTCACAAAACTTAGAATTTTCGGATAATTTTATGGATAGGGTTATTAAAACATTTGCAGTAATTACGTTTGGAATAGTATTCCCCGTTATTGTTCTTTTCCAGGCCCATACCAGCATCAGCGCACTTGGGAACGACGTTTGAATAATTGGGGTCAGTGTAGAATGGCACTTACTTAAGCCCTAACTCTTTGAAAATATAATAAAAAAGCCGCCCATATGGTAGCGTGAAAGTCGTCGAACTAACCTCGCATACCTAGAGGAGCAGCCGCCTTGAATCCTACCCCGACAAACCGCCATCAGCAACAAAACCACATCCGCCAGCAGGCCAGCCAAACCGACAGTTGGGCGATGTTTAACTTGCTCACCAGCGACCAGTTGTTCGACGAGGTTGAAAGGCATTGCCCCGAACACCGGGAACGGCTCTTTCCACCGACTGAAACACTGTCGATGTTTTTAGCTCAAGGACTGGCCGCTGACCGTTCTTGCCAGAATATCGTCGATCAAGCAGCCGTTAAACGCTTAACATCCGGACTCACGCCGAACAGCACTGCGACGGGTGCCTATTGCCGGGCACGGCAGCGGCTACCGTCTGCAATGGTTAGCGGCCTCACTCGCTTTCTCGGGCAACGTATCGACGAACAATCTGTGAGTGAATGGCGTTGGGATAACCGGCGGGTGTGCGTCGTTGACGGCACCACTTTGACAATGCCGGATACGGCAAGTAATCAACTCCGGTTTCCGCAGCAAGGTAGCCAAAAACCCGGCCTGGGTTTCCCCATATGCCGATTAGTCGGCGTCACTAGTTTATCAACTGGCGCCTTGCTGGATGCAGCTGTAGGCCGCTTCAACGGTAAGGGGGCCAACGAACAAGCGCTCCTCCGGGATATTCTGGATGTATTCGAACCGGGCGATGTCGTATTGGGCGACGCCTTCTATCCGACGTGGTTTTTACTGGCTGAGATGCTATGCAGGAAGGTCGACATTGTTATGGAGCAACAAGGTGCCAGACGCCGCTCCACAGACTTTCGAACCGGTCAAAAGCTAGGGGCCAGAGATCACCTGATTACAATAAAGAAGCCGGTAATAAGACCGGATTGGTTATCAGTTGAAGCTTACGAGCAAGCACCAGATTCCCTGATAGTTCGTGAGTTTAAGGCCGGTGGGAAGGTGATGGTAACCACATTGCTTGATGCGAAAGTCTATCCGAAGAACAACTTAAAAGCCCTTTACAGGCGTCGTTGGGAGATAGAGGTAACGCTGCGTGATATCAAACAAACGTTGGGTATGAACATACTCAGTTGCCATTCACCCGAAATGATAATTAAGGAAATTTGGGTATACTTGCTCGCCTACAACTTGATTCGTTTGTTGATGTGCCAAGCCGCTTCAGCAGCAGGAGCATTGCCCACTACCTTGAGCTTCAAACATTGTTTACAGCTCTGTTTATGCTGCCTGAATAGCAGTGCGGTAATGAATGACGAGATGCTCGCTAGTGTGCTACTGCTCATGGCTCAGCAACGGGTTGGGAATCGAGCTGGGCGCGTAGAACCTCGAGCCGTAAAGAGGCGACCAAAAGCCTATCCGTTACTCATGGAAAGGCGTTGTGCTGCAAGGGATAGAGTCAGAAAAAATGGGCACCCCGTGAAGCTTAAGTAAGTGCCATTCGGGTCAGTGTAAAATTAACTTTATTCAACTAATACGCCCAATAAAAAAGAGCCCATATTGCACTGCTGTCCCACAAATAGCAGTCATAAAGCGAACCTCATCTGAGGTTCGCTTTTTTTGTGCCTGGGATTGTCCGGTTTCAGGATGTCGGCAAGCGGCCTGCGCTCGAATAAGTTGAGCTGTATCACCCGCAATATTCGTTGAACCGTCCAGCCCGTTTTTGCGCTGTGCCGGGCAAAGGCCAACAACAGGTACGTAATCATCGCTATCCAGATCTGAGTCAATACGGCATTGCGTGATTTGCCGACAAACGCTTTGATCTTCAGGTTTTGTTTGATGGCTTTGAAAAATAATTCAACTTGCCAGCGGTCTTTATATATTGCCGCAATGGTGGATGCCGCTAATGTGAAGTTGTTCGTGAGGAAACAGTAGAACTTGCCGCTTTCCTTGTCCTTGAAACCAATACGCCGCAGCTGCGGCGCACCGCGTTTAATGGCGTGAGCGCTATTGAACTGAATAACCTGATCACTGCTAATGCCTTGAGCTTTATTCACTTGTCGCCGCTCCAGCACAGAATATACGGCGCTAGGGCGAAGCCGCGTCACGAAGCTAACACCTTGTTTGGTAAGGTCGGCGAACCATTGGTAGTCGATGTAACCTCTGTCGAAGGCGACAACGCTACCTTTCGGAAACCTGAACGCACGCCCTCTAACCATGTCGTTTTCATTGCCGTCACTAAGCGCGACAAACTCCGGTATGCCGTTTCCGTGGTTCAGGCCGACGCTCAACTTAACCTTCGCTGTTCCCGGCGTGTATTCAGCCCATGGAAAGAGTTTTATAGAAAGGTCGATAGCACTGGCATCGAGTGAATACATCGGGTTTTTGAAGCGAAACTTGTGTTGGGAGGATTGTTGTTTGCAGCGATTGAGCAGCTGGTAGAAAAGCGCTTCATAAAATTCTGCAGGCTGCTTTTCGTTCATCCGGGCTAACGTTGAACGAGCAATTGGCTTGGCACCAAGGTGGTAAAGCTTGTGCTGCTGGGCCTCCAAATTCGATTGAATATCCCGCAAGCTTTGTCGGCCAGACAACTGCGACATTGCCATGCCAATGAACTGATCCCAGCGGCTCGCGGATCGTAGCTTTTGCCCCGAATGATGCTGCTTAGCCAGCCCTTCAAAATCATGTCGGGATAATGGTTTCAGAAGTTGGTTAAACGCGGTGTTATGATGTGACAAAGCCTGAACTCCGGTTGTTTCAAGTGATTGGTCGCACTCTCACTTTAACAATCGAGGTTCAGGCTTTGTTGTTTATTTTAAACTGTGGGACAGCAGTG
>CAJQNE010000442.1 GCA_905479545.1 uncultured Gammaproteobacteria bacterium
AGACAGTGACTCGGGGCTTGATGACAGCCCGGGCTATGGTCTCCGGATTGGCCTGGATATGAGCCGACAGTGGTCGGTAGAACTGTCGCTGGACTACGTTAAAACCGATGAGACCAACAGCCGGATAACCGACCAGACTAATGACGTAAGGGTATCTTCACTATCGTTTAACGGCATTCGTCGGTTTGGCGACAGTGCTTCGTTTACCCCTTATGCGTTGGCCGGAGTAGGCGTAGTCAAGACCGGTTCATTTACTAACGAATATGACGGCGTCGCAGCTTCATTGGGTGGGGGTGTGTTAGTCCCAGTGCCTAATTGGCCCGCGCAGCTTCGCGCAGAAATTAAAACCCGTTACACGGATAGTGACAGCTTTCAGGATGAAGATGATTACCTCGATTGGGTCATGTCGCTGGGCATTCAGTTTAATATCGACCTAAGCAGCAAGCAGCAAGATTCACGACCTGATTACCGTGTGTCGGTAGCCGCCCCTGAAAAAGAAGTCGGCCTGGATACCGACCGCGATGGCGTGCCAGACCAACGCGACCGTTGCCCGAATACCGGATCAGGAATTTCTGTAAACCCGCGCGGCTGTGAGGTTGATACCGATTCTGACGGTGTTGTTGACTCTAAGGATCAGTGCCTCGACACCGATATTGGCGTAGTGGTTGGCAAGGTAGGTTGCGCGCTGTTCCTCGACGTTGACGATGATGGCGTGCTGAACGAAGACGACAAGTGCCCTAACACCGAAGCTGGCGCATACGTTGATCGCAACGGTTGTGCTGCTTCCGCGCCTAAGAAGGTTGTTAAGGCGCCGAAGATGAGAGACACCATGGCTCCGAAGATGGAAGCTCCGCAGCCTTCGTCGGATTTGCCGATCGCAGAAACGCTGCCGTTAGATGGTTACTCAGATTCCCCTACGTTTAGTAGCAATACAATTTTGCTAGATGGGGTGGAGTTTGAGTATAAGTCGACCCGGTTAACGTCTCGTGCCAAGCAAAGCCTGCAGGAGTACATCGAGCGCTTCCGGAGCGACCGCAACCTGGTAGCTGAAGTAGCTGGCCATACCGACAGCAAAGCATCACGCGCTTATAACCAGCGCTTGTCAGAGCGGCGGGCAGAGTCAGTTCGTCGTTTCTTAGTCGATAGCGGTGTGAACGCGTCACAACTAACGACTCGCGGCTACGGTGAGTCGCAGCCGATTGCTAGTAACAGCACTGAAAGTGGCAAGGCGCGGAACCGTCGCGTAGAGCTGCGGATGTTGTCGCAGTAGGGCGCGAAGGCTAAAAGAAAAAACCCGGCGGTTTTATTACCTGCCGGGTTTTTTTATGACATTTTTGTGGCCTGGGGTGTCACCCACTACTAAAAATTATTTGTTTGAAGACACATCAGCGTAAATAAACATCAAACCGGGTCGCGCCGGACTCGATGGTGTGCGACGGTCGTAACATCGGCTTGGCGTAGCCGGGCCGCTTCGCCACTACCCGGCGCACGTCGCTGGCTAAAGCGGCGGACAGCAATTCGCTAGCGTCCTCGTCAGTACCCACAAGTTCACGAATCAGACGTAAATCCTGTTTGACTAAGGCAGATTTTTTCCTGGGTGGGTACATCGGGTCAAGATAGAGGCAGTCAACATCAACAGCATTGCTCAGGAAGTCGAGGCTGTTTTGATGGATTAGCGATAACCGCTCACTTAACCACGGCAGTTCGGCGCCGGCTCTGCCTATCGCATCGAACAGCAAGGCCGCCAGCCATGGAGAGCGTTCTAGTAGGGTCACTTTTGCACCGAGACTTGCCAGCACCATTCCATCACGACCAAGACCGGCAGTCAGGTCGACAATACTCCACGACTTTCCCGGCTTGCCATTAAGGCCACAGGCCTTGGCTACTGCTTCATTCCGGATAGTGGCCTTAGTTCGGCGTATGTGCAGCTCACCGGAGAGCCAGTCGATGTGCAATATGCCGTTGCGACAAATGGCTTGCAAACCCGTCGCAGTATGTTTTAAGCGTGGTATTTCCTCACCATCTGCCGGGCGGAAGTTGATACCTTTCGGGCTAGTTAATTCTGAGTTAGCCACTTGGCTTATCGCCAATGGTAATGTCGAAAAACCTTCCACTAGCTTTCGTTGCGCTGATCTTCGCTGGGCTCTTCTGCACCGGGGTTTACGATAAACACCCGACGAATTTCACCCCATTTTTTTGTAATTATCAGCATTTCGAGCCCGGCTGGCGGTGGCACTGCTTCCAGTTCACGTTCGTCACCACGTTGCAGCTTTGGCCACTCGCTGCTTTCTTGTAAATCAGCGTTATAAAACTTTAACTCGATACTCTCTACGCCGGCCATAAGCGGAGTCGCTAACGGCTCGCTATCCTGCGCCTGATCAAGCACGCTCCAGCGATAGCGCCACAAGCGCTCATCTTCAAGCGTATAGGCAATCCGCTGCAGGTTACTGAAGTCACCGACAAGTGCTGCCGGGCGACGGACGCCACCGCGGGTGAACTCAAGGAATTTGTCACGATTCACTGAGCCGATTAACGCCGGAAGTTTTTCGCCGTAACGGTCGCGCATCGGCCGGCTTCGTGCCGAGTTAAGGTCGGTACTCAGCATCAACATGGCACGCTGCAAATCACCGAGCGCCTGAAGCTCAGTTTCGACTTTACTACGGGTTTTAATCGCGCCGTTAAGAGCAGCAAAGCCGCCGATAGCAAACATCGTCAGTATTGATATCGCAATCAGCACTTCCAGAAGCGTAAAGCCGGATTGGCGACGCTGGGCAGAACTCACGGAATTTCTACTGGTGCTGAAAGGCTGGCACCTTCGCGCACTAAAAAGCCAGTAATCGTTCGTAGCCGGTCGTCCGGGCGACTCGATAGCGCAACGGTTACGTCGGCCTGAACGATAATATCTTTGAACAACTCGGCAGCGGTAGGAGTGGTCTCAACGGTAATAATCCAGTCCAAACCCGCCATAATGGTTTTTTCCGTTGTCCGGGTTTTTTTCGGCCACACCCGGGCGAGCTGCAATTCAGTGAGCTTATTACTGGCCACTATTTGCGCTAAGGTTCGCGACTTGAGTGTCGCTATAGTGCCGGCACCGGTCGTGGAGGCACCAATGGCTGCGGTCAGTGCCAACGCCATAATCACCGAGGCAAGCAACACATCCAACAGAATAAAGCCGCCAGAGCGTGCTGAGCCAGGGCTATGTGAAGCAGCAGTCAAAACAATTTTTCCAGTGCTTGTTTGGATAGCTCACCAAGCTCAGTCAGCTTCACTTCATACGCGGGTTCACGCGGGTCACGGTGTATGCGCAGAGTAAACTGCGGCTCAATGCCGCCGTCGGGTAGCACCCATATTTGGGGCTCGGGGTTTTTGGCGTTTTCATCGGCGCGAAGTTGGTTTTCCAATTGGTCGTCCAGCACTACCAGCTGGGCATCCACTTCAAGCTCTAACGCAACATCGTCGCCAAGGTTTTTCTCAGACAAATATTTATCGCCAGCAATGTCATCCCACTCACCAGTCTCGCCGTTATAGCGCTGAAAAGAGTAACCGTGCTCGCGCACCCGTAAACCCAACTCCTGGCCGGCAAGAATTGCTTCGTCCTGAGCAAGCTTTAGCGTACCGACTAAATCATTGGCCGCTTCTTTTAAGGTGTTGTCACGACCAACCAGGCCCGACTGGACGAAAAATGAGGCATAGAGAACGCCAAGAATCGCCAGAACGATTAGCACTTCCAGCAGCGTAAACCCTTGTTCACGCTGCTTGATATGGGTCGGCCTCATTGGGCTAAGGCCTCTGGGGCCTATAGCTCCCAGCTATTAATGTCAGCGTTATTGCCTTCGCCGCCGGGGCGGCCATCAGCGCCGTAGGAAATAATGTCGTACTCGCCGTGCTCACCGGGACTCTGAAATACGTACTCATTACCCCAAGGGTCTTTCGGCAGTTTCTGAATATACCCGCCGGTGCTGTAATTTTTTGGCTCCGGGTAACCGTTCGGCTTACTGACCAATGCCTGCAGCGTTTGCTCGGTTGATGGGTAGTTGTAGTTATCGAGACGATAGATTTGCAGAGCATTTTCGAGTGCCGCGATATCCAGCTTGGTCTTGTTGCGATCGGCACCATCTTTTTTGCCAAATAACTGTGGCGCAACCATGCCAAAAATGAGCGCCAGAATAGCCATTACTACCAGCACTTCAATAAGCGTAAAGCCGCGGTTTTTCCGCCCGTGGCGATGGGGTGCTGAGGTTTTAGTGTTAAGTTTCATTGACGTTAGATAACCTGCAAAGATGAAAAGCGATGATGAAAAATAATTACGCGGCCCATGATAACAGCCTGCTTAGCAGCCCGCATTGCAGCGCATGGCCGTCGGGGGCAGATTTGTGACCAAACGAAGTGATTTAGGTTTCCTACTAATGCTGCTGGTCGTTTTTGTTCTGCTCGAACTTGGCGGCAATGAGCTCAGGGCTGCGTTACGGTATGAGCGGTCACTTATTGCGGACGGGGAAGTATGGCGGCTAATAACTGGTCATTTTGTCCATTTAGGTTGGTCGCATATGTTGATGAACGCCGCCAGCTTAGCGGTAATGCTGTGGGTCTTCGCCGACAATACTGCTCGTGATGGCGCGCTGCGCCTGTGGTGGTCACCGACAGTAATAATAGCCTTGGCGGTTTCGCTACTATTTTTGCTACTAGTGCCCAAGCTGCATTGGTATGTTGGTTTTTCCGGCGTGCTGCACGGATTAATAGTAATAGCGCTATGGCGCGGCAAACCCTTTTGGCCAAGCATAAATTGGTGGCTACTGGTGGTAGCGGTCTCGGCAAAACTACTTTATGAAGCCGTGTTTGGCGCAATGCCGGGATCAGCAGACTTAGCCGGCGGCCCCGTAGCAACAGCGGCACACCTCGCTGGCGCGGTGGCTGGTGTCGCGTATTGTGCAAGCTGGTGGCTTGTCTCCCGTGTCTCACCAGACTCACCCACAAATTAGTAGTGCGACTCGACCCGCGCTGAACTCTACAAATTACTGATCATTTTACAAATAACAGGAACATTCATGACTTTAGCGATGTTTTTCCCCGGCCAGGGCTCTCAATCAATTGGCATGCTGGCCGAGTTAGCCGAGGTGTTTCCGTTGGTTACCGAAACTTTTGAGGAAGCCTCGGAAACATTGGGTTTCGATATGTGGAAGCTTTGCCAGCAAGGTCCGGAAGAAGAATTAAACAAGACGGTTAACACTCAACCCGCGATGCTTATCGCCGGTGTTGCCTGTGCTCGCGTCTGGCAACAACAAGGCGGACCTGCCGCCACAGTAATGGCAGGCCACTCACTTGGTGAGTACAGCGCGTTAGTCTCTGCTGGCGTGTTGTCGCTCGCTGACGCCGCAGCATTAACCCAATTGCGCGGTGAGCTTATGCAAACAGCCGTACCTGAAGGCGAGGGCGCAATGGCTGCAGTACTCGGTATGACTGACGAAGCCATTACCGAACTCTGCGCAGCCGTTGCTGAGGGCGAAGTGGTCGAGCCGGTAAACTTCAATGCGCCGGGGCAAGTGGTTGTTGCGGGCCACCGTACTGCGGTAGATCGGCTAGTAGCAGCAGCGCCAGAGCATGGCGCAAAATTATGCAAAGTACTGGCAGTTAGTGTTCCAGCCCATTCAAGTTTAATGCAGCCTGCTGCAGATAAGCTCGCCGAACGGCTAGCAACATTAGCGCTAAAAGCTCCAACCACTCCGGTAGTGCATAACGTTGACGCCAATACCCACACGAACC
>CAJQNE010000443.1 GCA_905479545.1 uncultured Gammaproteobacteria bacterium
GGCGCACTGGCCGCACCGATGTACATTGTTGAAGAACGCACCATTGGCCCGAGCATGGGTCAGGACAATATTAATAAGGGCGTCGAAGCGATCGTACTTGGCTTTATCGCGGTTATCGGTTTCATGCTGTTTTACTACCGCGGCTTTGGCTTAGTCGCCAACTGCGCGCTAGCCCTGAACCTGGTACTTATCGTCGGTATTTTGTCGCTCATTCAGGCGGTTCTTACGCTGCCAGGCATCGCCGGCATTGTACTTACTGTTGGTATGGCGGTAGACGCCAACGTGCTTATTTTTGAGCGCATCCGTGAGGAGTATCGCGACGGCGCTGGCCCGCAAGCGGCCATTCGTGCCGGTTATGACAAAGCGGTTATCACGATTCTGGACGCCAACATCACCACACTGATCGCTGCAGCGGTGCTATTCGGCCTCGGCTCGGGCCCCATTCGTGGCTTCGCTGTCACATTGGGCATAGGCATTCTTACCTCAATGTTCACCGCAATTTTCGGCACCCGCGTACTGGTTAACCTGCGCTGGGGCAACCGCCCCGACGCCAAGCTGCCGGTATAGGAAGGAGCATCTCATGGCATTTTTACAAAACGTACCAAAAATCGACTTTCTGGGTAAACGCCGCATCGCAATGGTGCTATCGATTACGCTGATAGTTCTCTCATTGGGTTCCATCGCTACCCGCGGCCTGAATTTTGGTCTCGACTTTACCGGCGGCGTCGCCGTAGAAGTTCGCTACCCGGCAGCCGTTGAGCTGGAAACCGTGCGTACTGAATTGGCAGCGGCCGGCTTTGGTGATGCGGTGGTGCAGAACTTCGGCACTACGCAGGACGTACTGGTTCGCATGTCGCCGAAAAAAGGTGACGACGCAATTGCTAACCAAGGCGCACAAGCCACTCTGGGTGACCGCCTCTTTGCGGTACTCAAAGCCAAAGAGCCAAACCTGGAACAGCGACGCATCGACAACGTCGGCCCGCAAATCGGCGACGAGCTAACCGAACAGGGCTTCCTCGCCCTACTCGCGGCACTCGGCTGTATTCTGATTTACGTTGGCCTACGCTTTGAGTTTCGCTTTGCACTTGGCTCGGTCATCGCGCTGGCACACGACGTTATTATCGCTATTGGCGTGTTCTCGTTAACGCAGCACACCTTCGACCTGCCGGTACTTGCAGCGCTGCTCGCTATCATCGGTTACTCGCTGAACGACACTATCGTGGTGTTCGACCGCATCCGTGAAAACTTCCACCGTATTCGCAGCGACGATACCGTGGACGTCATGAACATATCGGTCAACGAAACGCTATCACGTACGATTATGACCTCGGTCACCACCTTGCTAGTACTGCTCTGCCTGTACTTCCTCGGTGGTGAAAGCATCAACGGCTTCTCACTAGCGCTTATCGTCGGCGTAGTGGTCGGTACCTACTCTTCAGTCTACGTCGCCTCAGCAGCAGCCCTGGCGCTCGGCGTCAGCCGTGACGACCTGCTACCACCAGAAAAAGACGAAGAAGGTGATGAAGAAGTTGAAGTTGACGAAAACGGCTATCCGATTGACCCGTTCTCGCAATCTCAGCCCTAGTTAAGTGACCCCATAAACAACAAAGCCCGCATTTGCGGGCTTTGTTGTTTATGGGGTGTAGTTTTTTGAATTCTACCGCCGCCGGGCCGGCCCGAACTGCGAACGGCGCATACCATCCGGCTTGCGCGGCATACCGTGCGGGAAACAATGGCGGGCTAGCTCGTTTAGCGCCTTGCGATAAACCCCACGCTTAAACGACACCACTTCTGCGGCGGGTTGCCAGTAATCAATCCAGCGGTAGCTATCAAATTCAGGTTTGTCGGTAGTATCGAAGCACAACGCCTCATCGCCTGCCGTTAAACGTAAACCGTACCAGCGTTGCTTCTGGCCAATACACAACGGCGTTTGATGGCGACGGATATAGCGCTCAGGAAGGTCGTAATGCAGCCAGCGCTCGGTGCAGCCCATTAGGTCAACGTGCTCAGCCTTGAGTCCGACTTCTTCGCGTAACTCACGAAACATGGCCTGCTCTGAAGTTTCACCCGGACTCACGCCCCCCTGAGGGAACTGCCAGAACCGCCGGCTAACACTTCGCCCCCAAAACACTTTGTTACTATCGTTAATCAACACAATACCGACATTCAGGCGATAGCCATCTTCATCAATAATTTGCGTTTCGTCGCTGGTGGGTACGGCTTGGTTCATTGCAAACGTCCTTGTACAGCCACCATTGAAACACAGCGTATAGTTAGCCTCAACTCCACAGCCTAATGCATTATGAAACTTGCAATTTTTGACCTCGACAACACCCTACTTGCTGGCGACAGCGACTATCGCTGGGGCTGTTTCATGGCCCAAAAAGGCGTGGTGAATGCGGAAGAATACGAAAAGGCTAACGCTGAGTTCTACGCGCAGTACAAAGCCGGCAAGCTAGACATCATCGAATTTCTGGAGTTTGCCCTGGCACCACTCGCAGAAGTGGATTTCGACCTGCTGCAAGACTGGCATAAGGAATTTATGGCGAGCGAAATCCGCCCGATCATTCTCCAACAAGGCCGCGAGCTGATCGAGCATCACCGCCAACAAGGCCACACCTTGCTAATTCTAACGGCAACTAACGATTTCATTACCACCCCTATCGCCGCTGAACTAGGCATTGAGCACATCATCGCCACCAAGGCTGAACGGGTCGACGGCCAATACACCGGCAAAGTAGACGGCGAGCCCAGCTTCCAGGGCGGCAAAATAAACCGCCTTGATGCTTGGCTAACCGAGCATCAAATGCAACCGGATGAGAGCTGGTTCTACAGCGATTCTATTAACGACCTGCCGCTGTTAGAGCAAGTTGACCACCCCTTCGCGGTTGACCCCGATGAACAGCTGGAAGCTGCCGCTAAGAGGAATGGCTGGCCGGTGGTTTCATTACGGGATGAAAAGCAGTTGGGTATCGAGCGGTAATAATCGACAAAACCCAACTGTAGGGCGGGCTTTAGAGGGTGTCGTAAAAGTACTTAAGTTTTCAGCTAACCATCGAAACTAACATAAAACCGTTCGCGCTGAGCTTGTCGAAGTGCATGCTACGGGCCTTCGACAAGCTCAGGCTGAACGGTTATGGGGTGCTTCGGGTAACCGGACTCCTTTTATGACACCTTCTAAAGCCGACCCTACAGAGGTAGTTAAAAAAACC
>CAJQNE010000444.1 GCA_905479545.1 uncultured Gammaproteobacteria bacterium
AGTGTCGAGCAGCAAGTACCCGGCCTGTTTCAAAGTATTTTGTGGACTGCAAAGTTAGTGAGCTAGCCAATGGAGGCGAGCCAGTGGAGATTAATCACGGAATGACTCGATAATGGGCTCATTACTTTCTGGCAAAAAGCCACTGGCGGTGATGTTCGGCGGCGTTTCTGTCGCCGGGCCTAAACCTGAAAATCAGGATGCCTTTGCGGCGCTGAGTCCGCGCGACGCGGAGCTATTGCTGCACAAAGGTGTAACGCTGGCGTTGGCCGATGGCCTGAGTACCAGCAGTGATTCGGCTACCGCCAGCCAAATGGCCGTGCAGGAATTTATCGACGAGTACTACACCACCCAAACCACCTGGTCGGTGCAGGAATCTGCCGCCAAAGTGCTTAGGTCGCTCAACAGTTGGTTCTATGCCAGGAATAATGCGACCAGTTCTAACGGCAATGCCGCGCTGGCTACCACCTTTGCCGGAGCAGTAATTAAAGGTCGACAGGCCTACATAATGCACGCAGGCGACAGCCGCGTTTACCTTTACCGCAAGCAAAAACTCACCGCACTCACCCGTGACCATTCGCGCGCCTACAACGGCACTACCGTATTAACGCGTGCGATGGGCGTTGACGTACATCTGGACGTTGATTTGCGCCGCGAGGAGCTGGAAGAAGGCGATGTGCTTATGCTGAGCAGCGACGGTTTACACAGTCGTTTTCTCAGTGACGAATTAGAAGCAACCTTGGGTGGGCTACTTAGCGCTCACCGCAGGCCACAATCTAACGAGCTGGAATTTGTCGCCAATGCGTTGGTAGCAGCCGCGATTAAATCGGGGGCTGACGACAACGTTAGTTGCCTGCTGGGGCGAGTTACCTCGCTGCCGACCGAGACATTAGACGAAGCTCATCAGCGGCTTACTGAGCTACGAATACCGCCAGTGCTCAAGCGCGGTATGAAAATTGATGGCCTCGAAGTGCAGCAAGTGCTGCATAACAGCACGCGCAGTCATTTATACGTCGTAAAGCGGCTCGACGATGGCCAGCAACTCGTACTCAAAGCACCGTCCCGAAATTTTGCCGACGACCCGGTGTACCTCGAAGGCTTTATGCGTGAGCAGTGGCTGGGCGAGCAGATCAATCACTCCGGGGTAATGAAAACCTATCCACGGCCGAGTGACAGCCCGTTTCTGTACATGCTCTGCGAACAAGTGCCGGGCCAGTCTCTACGGCAGTGGATTGTCGATAACCGCACACCACCGCTGGAAATCGTTCGCCGCATTGCTGAAAGCCTTATTCAGGCACTCCGGGCGCTGCAACGAGCGGGAGTAGTGCACCGCGACCTGAAGCCAGAAAACGTGATGGTCGATGAGGCGCTGCACTGCACCGTGATTGATTACGGCACCGCGCAGGTAAAAGGCCTCGATGAACTGGCCTCGGTGGTTCGCGAAGACATGGCGCTTGGTTCAGTGAATTACATCGCACCCGAGTACCTGTTAGGTAAGCCAGCCAGCATGCTTTCCGATCAGTTCTCGCTCGGCTGCATCATCTACGAACTGCTCACCGGCAAGCTACCCTTTAACATGGATAGCTCACGTCTCCACCAGCCTGACAGTGTAAGCGACTGGCATTACAGCCGTGCCCGCCGGCATCGCAGCGACTTGCCGCAATGGGTAGAGCAGGCGATTAAAAAAGCCTGCGACCCGGAGCCACAAAATCGTTACAGCAGCTATTCAGAATTTCTGCAGGATCTGCAGCGTCCCGGTTCAACCGCCGAACGTGCGGTGAGAAAGCAGCCGCTATTGAAGCGTTACCCTATGCGGTTCTGGCAGGTAAGCACTTGGGTTCTGCTCTCGGTAGTGTTGATTCAGGCCGTGCTGCTGCTCAATTAGCAACCTAACGGCGAAGGTTTTTTCCGCGTGATAGTCGAAAAAATGGCCACCGGACACCCGGCGTCGATGCGAAACGATCGGTTAACTCTTGCCCTTCGGCATGAAGATTAAAACGGGCGAAACGAATAGCTTCCGGTCCGTTTTTTGAGAACTCGTTACACAGGCCTAAAATCCGCTGCCCAGGTGACCTCAGTACTTCGCTATACAGAAGTAACAACGCTGATAACGCCTGAATTTGTGCTCCAGGGTAATCCCACCCGATAACTAAACCCGTTCAAAAGTGGAGTAATCTCATTATCGAACGAGATGAATATTCCATGACATGATCACGTTTCACTGATAGTCAGACCATGTCCATTCTCAAACAAGCCGAAGCGGGCAAGCCAGTGCCTGAACTTTGCCATGAATGCAAATTAACTACAATGTAGTTATAATTGTCTCACGGCAGATTTGCAGTTCGAATGGGATGAGGCGAAAGCAGCCTCTAATCTGAAAAAACACGGCATCAAATTTTCTGAGGCAAGAACTGTTTTTGCAGATGATTTCGCCCGATTGATCGCCGATCCGGATCACTCCTCCCATGAAGAGCGTTTTATCCTGCTTGGTAACAGCAATCAGCAAAGGTTGCTACTGGTTTGCCACTGCGAGCGGGATGAAAATGGTATTCGTATCATTTCTGCTCGTAAAGCTGACAAATACGAACGTAAGCAATATGAGGGTTTTAGTCATGCGTAATTCATATGATTTTTCAGAGTCCACCCCGAACCCGTACGCCAAGCGAATGAAGAAACAAATCACTATCCGCTTGGATTCTGACACTGTTTCTTATTTTAAGAGCATGGCAGAGGAGAAAGGCATCCCTTATCAAAGCCTTATAAATCTCTACCTGAGAGACTGCGCCAATTCGCACAAAACACTTCAAACATCGTGGGCATAGGCGGAGTGACTATAAGTTGCATGCAGTTGAGGTTTGCCACTACGGATAGCTACGCCTTCGTTCCAGGAACTCGCTGCGTTCGGCCCGATAGGTGTAGTGGCCGTCAGGCTCGATCATTAACTGGCCGCCGTTGAAAGGCCGCTAGCACGGCAACTTCAACTTAGGGAAAGTTGAACGTGCTAACGACACCGAAACTGCCGAACTAGTAAGACTTATAAGGCAGGAACTTACCTGACAATACGATTTTTACCCGGTCGCCTTTGGGGTCTGCTTCCCGCTGAATATCCATTGAAAAGTCGATGGCGCTCATAATGCCGTCGCCGAATTCCTCATGAACGAGTTCTTTCATGGTGCCGCCGTAAATATTGATCACTTCATAAAAGCGGTACATGGCGGCATCGGTAGGTACGGCGGTAGGCAGTGAGCCTTTGTAAGGTACTACTTGCAGCCAAGCGACCGCTTCATCGGTCAGATCAAAGATTTTTCCAATGGTTTCCGCCTGTTTAAAGCCTGCGACCCCGATCCGCAGAACCGTTACAGCAGCTACTCAGAATTCCTGCCCGACTTGCAACAGCCAGGCTCGACCGCGCAAAGAGTGGAGCGGCGGCAGCCGCTGTTAAAGCGTTATCCTCAGCAGGTTTGGAAGGTGGTGTCCGTCGTGTTGCTGGTTGTGGTAGTGATTCAGGCGTGGTGGATTATTCAGGAATAGAAGGCTGTGTTACTTCATGCGCCATATAGCAGTTGGAGGGGCTGCTGTTCGGAAGATCTATTGGCCTCTGCTTCGAGTTTCACTAATGAAGTTTTCTAAGTTGATAAGCCATTCTTGTTGATCGGGTGCGAAGGTTTTATGTATTTTCTGGGGTATCACCAAGCTGACCCTATGCTCCTTCATTTGGTCAGTTTGGTTCACGCTGATACTAGGTTCTAAAGTGAATAGGTGCTTATTTTTAATCCGTGCGGCCTCTGGTAAAATCTGCCGCCAGCGCTCCTTGCATGAGGATTTGACTCCTAGCATCGTCAGCTTGCGAGGGTCGCTATTTTCTTCAAGGTATTTATCGACTCCTGGAAACAGAAAGTCTGGTTTGGCATTGCCCTCGGTCTTGGCACCCCTAGAGTACTTGAGCTTTTGATCGATAAATACCTGCTCCAGATGGTGTTCCAATGCATAGCCAATTCGACTTTTTCTGCGATTTTGCACAGACAAAGAAAAGCTAATGAATGCGTCTACATCGTTGCCAGAAAAACCTTCGGCTAGGCGTTCACCTAGTATGTGTCTTTCAAGTGTTCTAAACAGTATCTCCTCTCGTTCAAGCCAAGCGAATAATGCTTGATCTGGCGAGTCGGCGGCTGAAATATCCGGCAAGGAGTCACGAGCGAACTTCGAAAATTCACGGGTGGTTGGAAATTTGTAACCAAATTTGGCAACGATTTTGTCTAAATGAGAAGGTTCGTTTCTATCAACTTCAATACCAATGGCTTCTAGTATTAAGTTGGTTACAAAACCGATTCTGTCTTGGTCAGTCTCTAGTTCTTCGCGTACGGAAAACCCTGGGTGGTCGAGGTTACTAATACTAAATAGCCACTGCAGCTGTGTCGCAATTGTTGTGCCTTGCTCCGCAATGATGGCTAGTAGTGTCGATTGCTTTGTCTTGGCAATTACCAATAAATCGCCATCAGAAGCTCTTGAAGACACTTCGTTAGCTTGGTAATACAACCGGAATTCGGCTGAGCGTTTTGTTTGCCCAGCTCTGGAATCGTACCAACTTAAGACTACATCTTCTGTAAGAGGGTCATCCTCGTAATCAGTTAGATAGATAAATTTCGCTAAGTACTCTTGCTTGGTAGTTGGCGTGCCCAAAAGTTTTTTCAGGTCAGAGACGCCATTAAACTCGCGCTGATTGGACCTAGTGATATCAGTTTCAACTACAGTAAGGGTTTTTGACGCTACGCCATCAAAATAATCAGACAGATAACCATTTTTCATGAAATTTGAGTCCCGTTTATTTAACTCGCAGCCAGTAAGTCTGCTTGTATTAAACCTGAATCCTCGTTGTCCGAAATTTGCATGATGCGTGGACGCATGATGCGAGCTATCTCTGTCATCACTGGCACCACTACACTATTACCGAACTGCCTGTAAGCCTGTGTATCGCTAACCTCAATTTTAAAACTATCGGGGAAGCCCATCAATCGGGCGCACTCCCTTGGAGTCATTCGTCGAGGCCGCTTGTTGGCCCCTTGAGATACAAGCACTTCGGAGCCGTCTTTGTAATATCTGGCAGATAGTGTTCTGGAAACACTTTCGTGCGTGACCATCCCATAACCGAAGCCGTTACCGGCTGCTTTATGTTTAGCAGCATAAGCCTGCAAGTATGCCCATAACTTTGGAGTGAGAGTATATTTTGGATTGACAGCGGCATTCACCCCGTCGGTGAAAGGTGGTTCCGGCGTTTCCGAGCCATCTTCAGGGTGAAGGATCGATCCAATTTTTGGACCTTGTTCAGGGGTTAAATAATCATTCCAAGAAAAATCAGTTTTTTCACGGAAGCCTACAATTAGTATCCGCTCGCGATGCTGTGGTACAAAGGCTTGACCGTCAATGACCTTATGGTGAACTTCATAACCAAGCTCATTTCTCAATGTGTCGATAATGACTTTGAATGTGTTTCCCTTGTCGTGCGAGAGAAGGTTTTTTACGTTTTCAAGCAAAAATGCTTTGGGTTTTTTTGCAGCTATAATTCTGGCAACGTCAAAAAATAAAGTTCCTTGTGTAGTGCACTCGAATCCATGTGGGCGACCCAGAGCATTTTTCTTAGATACCCCGGCAATTGAAAACGGCTGGCAAGGAAACCCGGCTAACAACACGTCGTGATCAGGAACGTCGTTTTCGTCTACCTCTGTAATATCTCCTGCAAATTTGTGGTCTTGGTCAGGAGGAAAGTTGGTGGAATAGGTTTGCTGTGCAAACTTATTCCATTCGCTGGTAAATACACATTTACCTCCACTGGATTCAAAACCCTTTCGAATACCGCCTATTCCTGCGAACAAATCAATAAAGGTAAAGTCGTCTGCTTGAGGTTTATCGCTTGAGGGCCGTTGAAATAATTGTTGCTGAACCCAGTTAACTTTGTACTCAGACGGCTCTTCTTCGCATCGTTCCCAGCGTCTGACCGTGCGAGCAGATACGCCGGTTAGTTCTGCGATTTGTTTCTGGGAATACAAATTTCTCGCTTCTTTTATAACCGAGGCCATCACTGACATAACCTTTCTCGCTGGGAATTAAAGCGGACATATTGTCTGCTTTAATTCCCAGTAGCAACAAAAATCAACCCTCAAAAAGAAAACGGATGGAAAACGTTGGTGGGCCACAGCCTGCTGCTTAACAGTGATTTAGATACCGGGTCGAACTGCGCGTGTTTAGTCGCTATTTTATGAGCACTGAGCTGACACTTGCTGAAGAAGTCTTGCGTGGGAGCTCGAGCCGAACGACGGAATAGAACGGCTTTCAGAACCATTCGCCCGCAGTAAAGCGAAGTTCCATGATGAGTTGTCAGTTGCCAGACTATTTGCTTGGTTCATTTAGGCTTCTATAACTGCCTAAGATGTCGGTTCGACTTTGGCTACACAACATCCAATATCGCCGCATCAAAGGTAAAGCCACCACCTAATGCCGACAGGCCTAATCGTTGACCGGGCTCTGCTTCAACTAAAATTTCGCTCAGGAAAATAGTACGCGAGCTCGACGAAGTGTTACCCATTTGTCGAATATTAAAGTAGACGTTTTCGGTGGCCAGTTTTAGCCGGTTGCGAATGGCTTCCATAATTCGCACCTTGCAGGGCGTACAAATAGCCGCTGCACGCCGCGCTACTATCGTGCGCTTGGCGTTCAATCTTATCATTGCCAACGAGGTGTTATGGCTTCGACTAGGGAAGCACATAACACCGTCGAACTTAGCTGCTATCTAGTAAGACTTATAAGGCAAGAACTTGCCTGACAGCACTATGTTTACCCGGTCGCCTTTGGGGTCGGCTTCGCGCTGGATATCCATTGAGAAATCGATGGCGCTCATAATGCCGTCGCCGAATTCCTCATGAACGAGTTCTTTCATGGCACCGCCGTAAATATTGATTACTTCATAAAAGCGGTACATGGCGGCGTCGGTTGGTACGGCGGTGGGCAGTGAGCCTTTGTAAGGCACTACCTGCAACCAGGCAACGGCTTCGTCTGGAAGGTCGAATACTTCGCCAATAGCTTCGGCTTGTTTTTTGTCGAAAGTCATCTGGCCAAGACAACCGGCGGTGGTCCATTCTTTTGACATGCCGATTTTGTCAGCGACGTC
This sequence comes from uncultured Gammaproteobacteria bacterium, assembly GCA_905479545.1. Classification (GTDB taxonomy): domain Bacteria; phylum Pseudomonadota; class Gammaproteobacteria; order CAJQNE01; family CAJQNE01; genus CAJQNE01. The sequence goes on from CAJQNE010000444.1 coordinate 7,160, forward strand.
GCTCCACTTAATGCCTTTGGCTACTTTGGCAATAAGAATTTCAGCGGTTACGTCGTCGCGATTTCTGATTGAGGTGGTCATGGTATGTCCTTAAAAATTACTATTGAAAAATTGATATTGCGGTTATGAGTTTGCCAGCAGCCCGGCAATAACCAGGGCTAGCAGCAGTGAAACCCCTTGCCAGAAAGCAACCGGATTGCGTTCCAGCAGAGGGGCTTTGGTTCTGCGTAAAAACGCTGAGTTGGGGATTCTCAGGTCATGCAGAAATTCGGTAATTTCGTCGTAGCGTTTAAGTGGGTTCGGGTCGGTGGCTTTACGAATGGCTCCGTCTATCCATGCGGGTAGCTGGTGCTCTGTATCGGCTAATGACCGGTATTTCAGCCGGCGTTGTGCGACGGTGCTGGTGGCGGCGGCTACTTTGGTGCCGTAGGGGTATTTGCCGCTGAGCATCGCGTAGGTCATAACACCGAGCGAAAATTGCTCAGCCTGCACGCTGCCGCCATAACCGAGAAAATATTCCGGCGCGGTGTAGAGCGCGGTGCCACGAATATCGTTAGCGGGCAGCTCAAGGTTTCGCTCTTCAAGGCCAGCGACGTGCACCGCGCCGAAGTCGATAATTTTCACTGTACCGCCAGGCGTAATAATAACGTTGGCGGGCCGTAAATCCTGGTGCAGCATTTCTAGCCGGTGGAAGGCGCGTAGCCCTTTTGCCACTTGCTCGATAATGCTCCGTACCGTTTCAATGTCTGGCCTAGGGTTGTCGACCATCCACTGCGCCAGCGTCTGGCCTTCTACGTATTCGCTAACGGTATAGAGGTAGTTTCTCTGTCGTTGTTGCGGTCCGGCCTTCAGCACGTGAGCGCTGTTAATACGGCGGGCTACCCACTCTTCCATTAACAGCTGCTGCAAGTATTCAGCGTTATTACGCAGGTCGATAGAAGGCGTTTTTATTGCTACCTGACGACCGCTATCGTTATCGCTAGCCAAGTACACGTGGCTACGGCTGCTGTTATGCAAGGGCCGGATAATGGTGTAGCCGTCGAACTCCATTCGCGCCGTCAGTTCGGGCGGGAAGGGCAGCTGTTCAACTTGTTGCTGTACCAATTTGCTGGTGTCGCTGGGTACAGTATCAACCCGCAGAATCTGCAGGGTAATGTTGTCGTCACTACCGGCTTCAAAAGCACTATTTGCCAGCGCTTCGGCGGCAGCGTTTAAATCGCTGTGGTTATTCTCAAGCGTCGCTTGGAAGTCGCCCTGATCAAGAAACTCATAAGCGCCATCGGTGGCGATAATAAAACAGTCGCCGGCCTTAATCGGCAGCGCCTGGTAGTCAATTTCGCAGCTCGCAGTCATACCGAGCGCTCGGCTTAAATAGTTTTCAGCAGATGACAGCCAGACGCGGTGGTCTTTGCTGAGTTGTTCAACACCTTGGTCATTGAGCCGGTAAATTCGGCTATCGCCCAGGTGAAATAAGTGTGCAATGCCTGCTTTAAGAATCAGCGCGCTGAAAGTGCAGACATAGCCTTTATTGTGATCGTGAATTATCGGGCTACGCTCAGTTTGAGCGTAGAGCCAGGAGTTAATCGTGGTGATGACGGTGTTAGCGGATCGCTGCACGGTCCAGGTATCGGAGGTGCTGAAGTAATCTTCCAGAAAGGTCTTGACCGCCGTTTCGCTGGCTATCTGGCTAACTTCGCTGCTGCTAATGCCGTCGGCTAACGCAATCGCTACGCCTTTCAGGTTGCGTTGCGCTCCCTGAGGTAGGGCGGCACCGTGGAAATCCTGATTTTTGGCCTTGCGACCTTGGCTGGAGCACTGGCCGAGGCTAACTTCCAGCGAGTCGTTTAACAATGAATTGCTCATGGTTTTTAGCCGATAAGACTGTCAGGCATATAAAGCCTGACAGTCTTATCCGGTGGCGGCCTATATCCGTGCTTTCACCGTGTGCTTCGCAGGTACCGGCCGTTTTGGCTGGGTTTTAACGTGCGTGGTGTACAGGGTTAGGCCAGTGAAGGCTAAGCCACCGACTAAATTACCCAGAACCGTAGGAATTTCGTTCCAGACAATGTAGTCCATTACTGAGAAGTTGCCACCAACAATGATGCCGAACGGGAACAGGAACATGTTCACCACCGAGTGCTCAAAGCCCATGAAGAAGAACAGCATAATTGGCATCCACATGGCGATAACTTTGCCGCTAACTGAAGTAGAAACCATCGCGCCGACGACGCCCATCGACACCATCCAGTTACACAGCATGCCGCGGAAGAAAATAGTCATCCAGCCGCCTAAACCGTGTTCTTTATAACCAAGAGTACGGGCCTCACCGACGCCGGCAATCTTCTCAGCGACAGCTCCGGGGTCTGTTGCGAAACCGTAGGAGAATACAAACGCCATCATAAAGGCGACGGTTAGTGCACCGGCAAAGTTACCGACGAATACCAGGCCCCAGTTGCGTAGCAAGCCGCCGGTGGTGACGCCGGGACGTTTATCGAGCAGGGCGAGCGGCACCAGCATGAATACGCCGGTCAACAGGTCAAAGCCCATGAGGTACAACATGCAGAAGCCGACAGGGAACAGCATGGCTCCGACTAAAAAGGAGCCGGATTGCACTGCAACGGTAACCGCAAAAACGGCTGCGAGCGCCAGAATTGCACCGGCCATATAGGCACGAATTAGCGTGTCGCGGGTCGACATAAAGACTTTTGATTCGCCGGCGTCGACCATTTTGGTAACGAACTCGGCTGGAACGAGATAAGACATAGAGGTTATCCAAAGAAGCTGAAAATCAGCAGCGCCCACCGCCCGCGCTCAGTATATGAGGTGGCTGTCAGATGAGCTGCTGTAATGGGGATTAAAGGCCGTTGCACGCCGTTGTGCAGAGGGCTGCTAAGCACAGAGCAATAGCTGTGCCACAAATAGCCAATTAAGTAACAAGGGCCCTAAATTGAGCCGCGCATGCCTCAAATTAGTGCGGGCGATGGGCACATCAGGGTGATGCCTTGTTCTGGTGCGTGGGCTCTTAAGGTGACCGATAATTGGGCAAGTAGTATGAAAAAACCGTCTGTGTGCTATCGATAGTTTAAGTTTGCTATCGGCGATCGGTTGCTGGTTTCATCGGGTCAGACTAACTACATAAATCGTTATATTTTAGCGACTGGGATTTTCCTGATTGAGCACGGCTCAGCATGGAGATCATTAGCTCTGACGGGATCTGCTGGCAGAGCTGCTGAACAATCGACTCAGGGTTAGTGGCAAGTATTTCGTGGCCACCCTCAGAGGTATGAACCAGCAGTCCACCGTTGGCAGTGTCGTATTGCAGTGTCGTAATTTGCTTGTGACGAGCGCTGATTGTTCCGATTCGCTCGAGGGTTGCGGAGTAGAGGCCAATCTCCGCTGAGGCAAAGGCGACTGCGATACTATTTTCTGCGCCGAAAAAAATCGCTGTTATCGGCTGCTCACCGCTATTAAACCGAATAGAAGTTTCTGGCTCATCAAGAGGAATATAGGGTTCGTCGGGCATTTGACTGCCCTGCAATGGGTAGACCGAGAGTGAAGCTGATTGGCATGCCGGGCTGCCGGGTTCAGCATAGCGGCGTCCGACTTCACAGCGAATTCGCAGCAGTGTTTGATTGCCCAAGTCTGAAATTTCAGGAAAGCAATGCATGCAAAGGCTCAGTACCCAGGGGCCAGCACCACCATGATCGATGATTCTATATTCGCCACCATCCTTCATGAGGCCTGTGAGTTGTGGCGTTTCAAGAACTAGCGACTCCCCGTCGGTTTCTCCCCAAGCTGTTTCAATAGCGAGCTTCGAATTGATCTCGGCAGGAACTACTCCATTAAGCGGGGCTGCCAGAACTTGCCCGGAATTTGGGTTCTTGTTTAGTCGAAAAGCCTGTAAGTCAAAATCTTCGCCACTTGAGTCGTTGGCCTGTTGTGCCACACCAACTATTGTTCCGTCATGGCTTAATGCCAGACCGGTGACGTTCGCACCGTCTAATACTGCCAGCCGCGATGTCGCACCGGATGGTAGTTCAAGTAACTTCAGGTTCGCATCACTATCAATCCACAGCAGCTGCTGACCGTCTGCCGCCCATTTAAACAGTGTTCTTCGTTCTCCGGTTTCGGCATTCAGCTGCTGTTCGGGTTGCAAGGTAGCAATATTTTTCGGCGGGCTTGCACGGCGGTAGGCGGATAGTTGGCCGTTATCGGCTACGCTAATCAGGAACCGGCCATCGCGACTTAGCTGTAACTGTTGGTTAGTCGCTGAGCTTATTCCTGAGTTGTTTGCCCATAATGCGATTTGGCCATTGTCATGACCTGTAGCCCACAGCTGTTCGGTAGCAGATGACCGGGCAGTGGCAGCGCTAGAAACCCAGCGGGGAACTATCGGCGACTTGCGGCCATCATCAAGCTGCGGTTTAGTGGCATCTGCGAACGGGGCTGCCATGCCGACGGTGTCAGATGCATCGTCGCAGTTATTGGGCCAACCATTATCGCTGTATCGATCAAATAATAGAGGCTGTGGGTCCAGGCAGTGTGATTTCAGCAGAAATACATTGCCGCGCTCAAACCAGCTAATCGCTTCACTGGCATTTAAGCCACCGTCTGCACCACTAATGCCGGGGATACTGCCTGTAACCCGTTGCTGCAAGCTACCAATACCTAGCTCATAAGCAGAAATAGCAGGTTTGCCGTGTTCTGTGCTGCCGGATACCAGCCGTTTGCCATTGTTGCTGATTTCTATCGCTAACGATGCGCCTTGCTCATGTGCCTGTGCGATGCCGATGAGGTTGGGTAGTTGCATGCTCAGCAAAGCATCGGTAGTGGATTGCGACGGGCTAAGGCGATGTCCGACTGCTGCTAACAACAGTGACTGGAATGGATCGTGCGGCAATCGATTCCAGCTTTGCACCGTATATTTTTCAGCAAGTGCAGTGCGCGTTGCCGAAACAGCGGCATCGCGTTGCAACCGTGCCTCGCTGCGTTGCTCGAACGCCAGCCAGGCAGCCACCGCTGCGAGCACAGCGAGCACGCCCATCGTGCATGCGATCGCGAAGGCAATTTGCATCCGCCGGCGGGCCTGAACTAACTCACGGCGCTTGAGGTCATTGAAGCCAACGCCGAGCAGGCCAGCAACAATTTTTAGGAAGGCATCTTGCTTGCCATCGCCCTCGGGGCGAGCATCGGCAGCGATAGGTTCGGCTCGCTGTGTGCTTAGCTGGCCGTCGGCACCGAGTTGACGGCGTAGCGCCGGAGGAAAGCACTCCTCTGTAGCGTCACCACCCGGCTGCTCACTGGCGTTAGGTTCACCGGCAACAATGATGGCAAGAATGTCGTTTTCGCGACCAGCGCGCTTGAATTCGAGAATCTCTTCATTCACCCAGTGGCTGCGAGCACTGTCCGGCGAACAGATCACCACCAAGTAGCGAGAGCTTTGCAGCGCACTTTGAATCTGGTTGCCAAGGTTGGCGGAAGACGGCAACTCTTCACGGTCACGGAACACCGGGAATAGTGTTTTTGGCAGCGGGCTGTCGTTATTCTGCTGCCGGACTAATGATGCTGGCACCCGATATTTTTCTAACGACCGATGCAGCCACTCACCCCACTGCCCATCTCTATGGCTGTAGCTTATGAAGGCACGGTACTTAGTAATGTCAGACATATTCAGGTGGGGCGGCGGCTGGTTGCTAACCGAGTGTAATTCGATTCGCGCTTACTGCACACTAACTCCTGCTTTGATCATGCTAAACCACATCCAGTATCGCTGCACCAAAGGTGAAACCACCACCAAATGCCGCCAAGCCCAGTCGTTGGCCAGATTCTGCTTCAACTAAAATTTCGCTAAGGCAAATAGGAATAGTGCTCGATGAGGTATTACCCATTTGTTGAATGTTGGCATAAACCTTTTCGGTGGGTAGTTTTAGCCGGTTGCGGATGGCTTCCATAATTCTTAGATTGGCCTGGTGCGGCACGACTAAGTCCAGTTCGCCGGGCTCAAGTTCGGCTTCGGCGCAGGCGCGTTTGAGCATTTGGCTCATTTTGCGCACGCCTTCAGCGAATACTTTAGAACCCGACATGCCAATAAACTGGCCGTTGCCGGGTACTGGCACGGTGAGGTGTTGGCCGGGTTCGCCCTGAGCAGAAATCACCGGTCGGCGAAGGCGAAGTTTGTTGCCGGTGGTGTGGTTAGCGCCTTGTAAAACGGTTGCCGTGGCGGCGTCGCCAAAAATAATGGCGGTGTTAAAATCATGGCTGTCGACCAGCGGTGAAAGCACTTCGCTGGTGACGACCAGCACCCGACCTTCGGGGTGGGTTTGCAGGTAATCCCAGGCGGTTTGCAGTGCGTACAAATAGCCACTGCAGGCAGCGCTGATATCGTGCGCCTGGCATTCAATTTTGTCGCCACCCAGTTCAAATAGCAGTCGGCAGGCGAGCGACGGCGTAATGCTATCCGGGGTGCCGGTGCTGACGACGATCATGTCCATATCGGTGACAGCTACGTCGGCTTCTGCAAGCGCCTGTTTGGCTGCATCGCTGGCTAGCGACAGCACGGTTTCGCCGGGGATAATGCGTCGACGGGCCTGAATCCCGGTGACGCGTTCAATGTCTTCCGCGGTTTTACCGGGCAGCGCAGAGAGGAGTTGCGGGTTAGTAATCGACTGGCTACCCAGCCGCTTAGCAATGGCCGCTATGCCGACCAGCTGGCGGGCCGCGGGTGAGTTGCTGATAGCTGTCTCGGCTGATGCCACCACGGCCTGTCGCTTAATTATCGGCGTGCCGGGCCGTTCCTGCGTCAGCGGCTTTTCGGGCGGCATATTGTTTTCATCGACGGCTAGTTCGATCAGCGGCGCACCGACTTTGGCGGTATCGCCGACTTCGACTAGTAGTCTTACTACTTCGCCGCTGACCGGTGCGGCCAGATCCATAATGGCTTTATCTGCTTCGTATTCGGTCAGCAGGTTGCCTTCTTTTACGGTGTCGCCGGCCTTCACCAGCCATTCATTAATCGTTACTGATTCATCCGATGGGCTGGCACCGACTGCTTCGACCAGATACCGGCCTTGCTCGCGTTTCGGTGGTTTTTCCCAACTGATATCGAGCTTGAGCATATCGCAGGAAGCTTCCAACACCCGCTGATAGGACGGCAGTACTTCGAGCTGGTTGGCGAAGTTAAACGGCACAAAGGTGTCGGGTCGGGTGACGCGACCCAGCTTGATTTTCTGCTCACTGGCGGCGGCAATGGTAGCGATTATTTCGGCGCCCAGACCGCAGCTGTGGTTGTCTTCGTGCACCACCAGCATGTGGCCGGTTTTCTCGGCGCTACGCTGTACTGCAGCTTCATCCCACGGAGATAAACAGCGTAGGTCAATCACTTCTGCTTCAATACCTTCGTCGGCTAATGCTGCTGCGGCTTGCAGGCAGCGCGGTACGGCGTTGCCCCAGCCGACTAGCGTCAGGTCGCTGCCGCCACGGGCAATGCGAGCCTGGCCGAGGGGCACCCAATGCCGATCAATATCCGGCGAGGTGCTGGAGTCACGGTCGTTGAGTTGGCTCTTCGGATAGAAAAATAGCGTCGGGCGATTGGATTCGAAGGCGACATTCAGCATGCCTGCCGCGTCACCGGCGGTGGCAGGCATCATTACGTCGACGCCGGGTGTATGGCAGGCGACCGCTTCCAGCGTTTGGGCGTGGAACGGCCCGAGGCCGGGGCGATAGCCACCGCAGGTCAGCATGACAATAACCGGGCAGGTCCAGCCGCCATCGGTGCGCCAGTACATTGAGCCAATTTCAGAAACGATCTGGTTCCAGGCGATCGGCAGGAAATCAGCAAACTGCAAAAATGCCACAGGCCGACCACCGACTAACGCCCGGCCGGCTGCAGAGCCGACAATGCTGGCTTCGGCTAGCGGCGAGTTTTTAACCCGACTGCCGTATTTACGGCTAAGGCCTTTGGTTAATCCAAACACGTCGCCTTTTGGATCTTCGAGGTCTTCGCCATAAAGCGTAACTCGTGGATTGCTTTCTAACTGGTTGAGTAACACTTCGCGAATGCTTTGCAGCATGGTCATCGGTGAATCAGGTTCGGTGCTGCCAATGTATTCGGTTGCAGCGTCGAGGCAGGCAGGCGGTGGTGCTTGTTTGGCACCGAACTCTGGCTGCGGGTCAGCGCTCCGCATCGCGCTATCGGCAGCAGCAGCAACGTCGCTAACAATTTTCTCATCGATAGCGGCCAGATCAGCTTCTGCTACGCCAGTGGTAATTAATTGCTGGCGGAGAATCTGAATCGGGTCGCTTTCAGCCCGGCTGCGATCAATGTCGTCGTCACTGCGATAACTGCGTTGATCGTCGGCGTTGGTGTGGCTGCTAAGGCGGTCGGTTTTCATCACCATTATGGCGGGGCCGCGAT
>CAJQNE010000445.1 GCA_905479545.1 uncultured Gammaproteobacteria bacterium
GCCGGTACGGTTCGGGTGTTTGCCCGCTTCACCCGCAGCGATAACCAGCGGGTTAGTGGCAATACCCAGCTGACTATTGCCAATAGCCCGGCTCCGTAGTCTGGCTACATAGTCCACGGCAATAAAAAATCCCCGTTGGCGAGAGCCGACGGGGATTTTTTATTGTCTAATTTTTTGTGGAGCGATAGGTTATTTATTAGTGCCGAGCTGCTGATTTATCAGCCTATTTACGCAAACCCTTCAACATCGTTTCAACCAAAAACCCGGCCAGCATCTCTGAATCGGCAATACCACTGGAATCCAGCTTGTTGGTCATGCCGAGTACACAAATACCGTGCACGCCGCTCCACAAGGCACTGGCTGCGATTTGTAGCTGCTCATCATCAGCATTCGGCAATGCCGGTTTTAATTCTCGTATCGCCAGTTCAAAACTGCGGTGAATGCGCTCAGTCATCCAGTCCGGTGTTGGCACGTCTTCCGGCGGGCGATGCTCAAACGCGGTTAGCCAGCGCTCGCGGTTGCTATGGGCGAAGCGGATATAGGCGTGTGCTATTGCTTTTAATCGGTCGAGAGAATCATCTTTGCCTTCCAGCGAAGCTTCCAGCTCGCCTTCCAGTTTATCCAGCGTCCGAGCATTGAGCTCGAACAACAGCGCATCCTGGTTTTTGAACACCAAATACAAGGTACCGACGGTGTAGCCAATCGCTGAAGCTACCTTGCGCATCGACAGGCCGGAGTATCCGTCACCTGTAACGATTTTTTCGGCTGCATAGACGATCATTTGTCGCAATTCTTCACGGCTGTGGTCGTTACGACGGCCCATATTCAATCCCGATTAAGTTTCTTGTGAGTGAGCTAACGCCAAGCATTAAAGCAGTTGGCGTTAGCCACAGATTCTATCCGGTAACACTGCAACTAGCCAATGACACCGTTACAGCCCACAATATTTGCCCATCGCCCCTCTTGCATAATTATTGTTACCGCTATGTCTGCGCCTCGTTTGTCTGAAATGCTCAATACGCTTATCGCCACGCCATCGGTGAGCTGCACCAATGCGGCTCTGGATATGAGCAATAAGCCGGTGCTTGAACAGCTTGCGCCTTGGCTGGAAGACGCCGGGTTTTCGGTTGAGTGGATGGATGTTGCCCCCGGCAAAGCTAATCTGGTCGCCACCAAAGGCCAGGGCGACGGCGGTTTAGTGTTGTCCGGCCACAGTGACACCGTTCCTTGCGACCCGGAACGCTGGCAGAGTGACCCGTTTACGCCGACTGAACGCGACGGCAAGCTATTCGGCCTTGGCAGCGCTGACATGAAGTCGTTCCTCGGCATAGCCATTGAAGCCGCCCGCACGGTGAAAGCCGAGCAACTTAAAGCGCCGCTAATTATTCTCGCCACCTGCGACGAAGAAACCAGCATGTCCGGCGCTAAAGCTTTGGTGCAGGCGGGCTGGCCCAAGGCGCGGCAGGCTGTTATCGGCGAGCCGACCGGCTTGCGCCCCGTTCGGCTGCACAAAGGCATTCTGATGGAAGGCATTCGCATCACCGGCCAGGCAGGCCACTCCAGCGACCCGGCGCTCGGCAATAATGCGCTCGACGGCATGCTGAAGGTAATGAATGCCCTCACCAGGCTACGTAGCGATTTACAGCAACAGTATTCGCACCCGGGTTTCGACTTACAGCAACCGACGATGAACTTCGGCTGCATTCACGGTGGTGACAACCCGAACCGGATTTGTGGAGCCTGCGAACTGCAAATCGACCTGCGACTGGTGCCCGGCATGAGCGTGGCCGACTGCCGCCAACAAATTCGTAGTGTCTGTAATACGGCGCTGCAGGGCAGCGGACTGGCATTGGAGTTTGAGGTGTTATTCGACGGCACTGAACCGCTGAATACCGACGCGAATGCTGAAATAGTGCGGCTTTGCGAACAACTAACCGGCCACAACGCGAGTAGCGTCAGCTTTGGTACCGAAGCGCCCTACCTCACCGAATTGGGTATCAGCACTGTGGTCATGGGGCCGGGTTATATTGATCAGGCCCACCAGCCAGATGAATTTCTACCGCTAGATCAGGTAGAACAAACCGTCGACATACTCCGCTCGTTAATCCAGCGCTGCTGCATAGAACCGGCAGCCTGCTAGAATAAAGTCATGAAAATGCCAACCCCCCCGCCCGTTGATACGGTAGACGTCGGCCACAACGGCTTCGTTTACAGCCTGCGCCGTGCGGCGCCTTATATAGGCGCCCATCGTGGCAGCACCTTTGTGCTAATGCTCGGCGGCGAAATTATGGCGGAAGGCGGTGGCAGCATCGAGCGGCTGGCGCGGGATATCGCCCTGCTCGCCAGCCTCGGTGTACGGCTGGTGTTAGTCCACGGCGCGCGGCCACAAATTGAAGCGCGTCTTGCGGCTGCCAACGCTTCTATCGAATACCACCACGGCCTGAGGGTTACCAACGATGACGCCCTAACCTGCGTACTGGAAGCCGCCGGTACTGTGCGGGTGTTGCTGGAAGCACGGCTTTCAAGTGGCCTCACTATTGCGGGCCTCACTACACCGGGCGCTAGCCAGCGGCGCAGCCTGCGGATTGCCAGCGGTAACCTGATTACCGCGCAGCCACTCGGCGTGCGGGAAGGAATCGACTACCAGCACAGCGGTGAAGTCCGCAAAGTCGACACCACCGCGATTAACGCCCGGTTAGACGCCGGCGAAGTGGTACTACTTTCGCCGCTCGGTTACTCACCCACCGGTGAAGTCTTTAATGTGGCCGCAGAGGATATTGCTGTCGCGACTGCCGTCGCTTTGAAAGCCGACAAACTGGCGTTTCTCAGCGAATCGGGCTGCCTGACCGATCAAGAAGGCCATTCGCTGCCGCAACTTGGCCCTGACGATGTTGCCCTGCACCTTGAGCGCCTGGACGCCGACAGCGAACTCAGTCAACAACTACATCGGGCCGTTACTGCCAGTACCGGCGGCGTAAAACGCGTGCATATCGTGCCAAGGCGGCGCGATGGTGGCCTGTTACTGGAATTCTTTACCCGCGACGGCATCGGCAACCTTATTACCGGCGATGCCTACGATGCTATTCGTGGCGCCAATATCGACGACGTTGGCGGCATATTACAGCTGATCGCGCCGTTAGAAGAACAAGGCGTGCTGGTACGGCGTTCACGCGAACAGCTGGAGCTGGAAATTAACTACTTCTCGGTGCTGGAGCGCGACGGGCTGGTGATTGGCTGTATCGCGCTATACCCCTACGTGGACGATAAAATTGCTGAGGTGGCTTGCGTTGCCATTAGTGAAGATTACAAAGGCGAAAACCGTGGCGACTGGTTACTAACCCGGCTTGAACAGCAGGCTAAACAGCAAGGCATTGAGCAGTTATTTGTGCTTACAACCCGCACCGGCCAATGGTTTAAGCAGCGCGGCTTTAAACCGGCAGACGTCGATGCATTGCCCGTGAAAAAGCAGGCAATGTATAACCTCCAGCGGAATTCCAAGGTGTTCGTTAAAACCCTGGCTACGGTCGAGTAGTGCCAACAAACCGCTCTGATTACCGCTATACAGCTAAATAACAGGACAAACCTAATGCGCTCAGCCGTTAACGAAGCCCATAGCGGCACCGGCGAAAACGCCAACTGGATTCAACGCGACCTCGCCCACGTCTGGCATCCCTGTATGCAGATGAAGGACTTTGAGATTCAACCGATGATTCCGGTTAAAAGCGGCAAAGGCGTGTGGCTGGAAGACTTTGAAGGGCAGCGCTATCTCGACGGCATCAGCTCCTGGTGGGTCAATATCTTCGGCCATGCCAACCCGCAAATTAATGATGCCCTGAAAAACCAGCTCGATAACCTTGCTCATTGCATGACCGCCAACTTCACCCACGGCCCGATGGTGGAGTTGAGCGAGCAATTAGTCGGCCTGACGCCGGGACCGCTGCAGAAAGTGTTTTTTGCTGACAACGGCTCATCCGCCATCGAAGTGGCGCTGAAAATGAGCTTCCACTACTGGCGCAATGTCGGCAAACCCAAAAAAACCCGGTTTGTCGCGTTAAAAAATAGCTACCACGGCGAAACCTTGGGGGCGCTGGCGGTGGGCGATGTAGAGCTCTACAAAGAAACTTACGATCCGCTGTTGTTTAAGCCGATTCTGGCCCCTTCGCCGGATTGTTATTACCGCGAAGCGGGCGAAAGCTGGGAAGCCTATAGCAAACGCCAAGCGGTGAAGATGGATGAGCTGCTGGCGAAACATGCCGATGAAGTCGCCGCCGTTATTATTGAACCGCTGGTGCAGTGCGCGGGTTACATGCGCATGTATCACCCGGTGTACCTCAAACGCCTACGCGAAAGCTGTGACCGCCACGGCGTGCACTTTATTGCCGACGAAATTGCCGTCGGTTTTGGCCGCACCGGCAGTTTGTTCGCCTGCGAGCAAGCCGACAACAGCGCCGGCGTATCACCTGACTTTATGCTACTTTCAAAGGGCCTGACTGCTGGCTATATGCCGTTAGCCGTGTGCCTGACCACTGAGCATATCTACCAGGCATTTTACGACGACTACAACACCCTCAAAGCGTTCCTGCATTCGCATAGCTACACCGGCAATGCGCTGGGCTGTGCCACTGCGCTGGCGACACTAAAGATTTTTGCTGAACAACCGGTTATCGCCCGCAACCACGAACTAGCCGCCCATATGCAGCAAGCGACGGAACACCTGGCCGACCATCCGCACGTTGCAGAAGTCCGCCAAACGGGCATGGTTCTGGCGATAGAAATGGTTCAGAACAAAGCCTCCAGGCCAGCCGACAGTACGCCCTACCCCTGGCAGGAGCGGCGCGGCGTGCCGGTTTACCAGCACGCGCTATCGCAAGGTGTATTTATGCGGCCGTTGGCGCATGTGGTTTATTTTATGCCACCGTATGTGATTAACGAGCAGGAAATTGACCTGATGGCGCGGGTGGCGACCGAAGGTATCGACATAGCCACCAACCAATAATAAAACCAGCTACTCCGTTCGGCCTGAGCGCATCGAAGGCCTGCCACATTACGGTAGAATTTTGCGGGACTTCGACACGCTCAGCCTGAACGGTATTAGTAAAGCCCAGCCATTTCAGCAGAGCATGAAACTCCTCTCTCAGACTGCCCACATAGAGACTTCACCTTTGGCTCACCGAATTTACTGCGATCTGCCACTTTCACTCGGCGACACCGTAGAACTCCCCGACCAAGCCACCACCCACGTCGCCCGTGTGTTGCGCCTGCGCAGTGGTAGTGAAATTTTTCTGTTCAATGAACGCGACGGTGAATTCGCCGCCGAACTGGTTACGGTAGAACGCCGGGAAGTGCAGGCCAAACTCACCAACGCCGTACCCAACCACGCCGAATCACCGCTGCAACTCACGCTGGTGCAAGCCATCGGCAAAGGCGAACGGATGGACTGGGCAATTCAAAAAGCCGTGGAACTCGGTATAACCGCCATCCAACCGCTGATTTCTGAGCGAACGATCGTGCAACTCAAAGGTGACCGGGCTGATAAACGCCAACGCCATTGGCAGCAGGTGGTGATATCGGCCTGTGAGCAGTGCGGTCGTGTGGTTATTCCGACCGTTGCCGAGCCGATTTCATTGGCGGACTGGTGCCAATCGCAGCACAGCGGCTGGGTAATGGACCCAACCGCTGAGCAAGGCTTAAACGATGTAAATGAACCCAATGCCGCCGCGGCTATTGTCGTCGGCCCTGAAGGTGGCTTTACCGATTCGGAACTCGCCTCACTCAATAAAAGCGGTATTCAACGACTGCGTTTCGGGCCGCGAATTCTACGCACTGAAACGGCGGGGCTGGCCTTGTTAGCTAACCTGCAGACTCGCTTTGGTGATTGCCGGTAACCGTTACGGCAACACCCGCCTTACCCAAAAACGCCAACATCGCTTCAACTATCGGCCCGGTGGTGTTCGGTGAGCGGATATCACCAACAATCACATGCTGTAGCGGATCAGTGCTGGTCATTATCGGCATCAGCTGTTTCTGCTCGCTACCAAGCTCGGCAAATTTAGTTTCTACCCACTGAGTGTCTACTACTGCATCTTTTTCACTGTAAGTGACAAACACCGGCACAGTAATCGCCGAGAAGTCGGCCTCGCGTACCGGCGTTACCAGCGCCAACAAATTACGGATGGCGATAACGGGAAAAAAGGTTGTCCAGTATTTGCTATGGCCGGCACTTAGCGGTTCAATGCCCTGAAATTGGCCACGGGCGATACGAAAAAGCAGCCTACCCCAGCGTTTGGTCAGCCATTCACCGCGCGGATCACGGGTGGCAAAATTGGGCGAAACCAGTAACAACGCCGTTAGCGATGGCAGCCGCTGCAGTGCTAACCAAAAGCCCAGCGTAGCGCCGGTGGAAGTACCGATGACAATAAGCTCATCACCCAAACGCGCCGCTATTTTGCTGGCGGCTTTGACATTCGCCCGCCATTCTTTCGCCGACGTTTTTGCCAGTGCTTCGCCGTTGATGCCGTGGCCGCTCAACCGCGGCATATACAGGTTCGCGCCTAATGCATTGGCGACGTCCGTCGGCAACGGCATAACCTCCTGCGGTGAAGCAGAAAAGCCATGCAGATAAAGCACCACGTAACGGGTTTTCGTCGGGTTGTCAGAATTAAAGAAATGCAGCTGCGACTCAAGGCCGGCACGCAATCCAGCCGTGCCGAGTTCCTCGTCCTTAATTTTGCGCTCTAGCGCCTGCAAGTCAGTTTCTGTCATGGTTTGAATTATAGCTCAGACTTAACTGAACAGCGATTTAATAGGCGTTTTTTGTGAGCGGTGCTCAAACACGTTAAAATGTGAATATTCGTGACTACATGTGCTAGTTTTGATTCACACAATGTTGTTTATCAGCTTTACACATAGCAACGAACTGACTTGACTCCATTACGTCCTCATTAGAAACCGGGTTCAGTCAAAAATATAGATGCCGCCAAAAGTAGTGGCATCGTCGCGAATCAGGAGTTCGCCATGAGCAAAAGTCCGGAATCATCGGTTGCACA
>CAJQNE010000446.1 GCA_905479545.1 uncultured Gammaproteobacteria bacterium
TTCCTGATTCGTGGCATTGGTACTTTCGGTTCGTCGCTTGGTATGTCTTATATCGGTCGGCATATCGTTGCTCAGCTGCGGCAACGGGTTTTTGCCCACTTGGTGCATCAGCCGGTTAGCTTTTTAGATAATACGCCACGAGGTGATGCGATCGCGATGGCGACTTATCACGTTGAACAGCTGGCGGCCGCCTCTACCAATGCCTTTAAAACGGTGATTAAAGACGGCCTGACGATTGTTTTTTTGCTGATTTTTCTCATTTACACCTCGTGGAAATTAAGCCTGTTTATTCTGGTCGTCGCGCCCGTTATTGGTTTGGCGATTGTGTGGGTGAATACCCGGTTTAGAAAAATCAGTAATCGTATTCAGTCGTCTATCGGTGATGTCGCTCAGGGCGTTTACACCGCGGTCGATGGCCAACGCGTGATTAAAACCTTCGGTGGTGAGCAGTACGAAACCGAACGATTTGCCGTTACCAATGAAGCAAATCGCCGGTTGTCGATGAAAATGGCGATTACCGAGTCGGCCAGTACGCCGGTGGTGCAATTTATTGCTTCTTTCGCGCTGGCAGCGGTGGTGTTTTTTGCGATTAACGCTGAACCGCCAATGAAGCCCGGTGAATTTGCCGCGTTTCTGGCGGCAATGATCGGTTTGCTCCGGCCACTAAAGGCGATTACTCAGGTGTCAGCCGTTCTGCAGCGAGGGATAGCCGCAGGTGGCGAAATATTTGCGTTTATCGACAGCGACGTCGAAAAAAATACCGGTACGCACACGGTAACCCGCGTAGCGGGAAAAATGCAGTTCCGGCAACTCGCGTTTGGCTACGACGAGGCTGCCGCTCCGGTATTGCATGATATTGATTTGCAGGTAGAGGCCGGTGAAACCGTGGCACTTGTTGGTCATTCCGGCAGTGGTAAATCCACGCTGGTAAGCCTACTACCGCGGTTTTATGAGCCAAGCTCAGGTGAAATTACCTTGGACGATGTGTCCTTGAATGATTACGACCTGGTTAACCTGCGATCGCAAATAGCCTTGGTGAGCCAGCAAATTGTGCTGTTTAGCGGCACGGTGCGCAGTAATATTGCTTACGGTCAGGATATTGTTGACGAAGAGCGGCTAAAGGCTGCTTGTATTTCAGCACACGCCTGGG
The DNA here is from genome assembly GCA_905479545.1 of uncultured Gammaproteobacteria bacterium. Taxonomy (GTDB): domain Bacteria; phylum Pseudomonadota; class Gammaproteobacteria; order CAJQNE01; family CAJQNE01; genus CAJQNE01. The sequence continues at coordinate 1,151 of CAJQNE010000446.1, forward strand.
AATTTATCGAAAAACTGCCAGAGCAGTTGGATTCAGCCGTTGGCGAAAATGGCGTGAAGTTCTCTGGTGGTCAGCGCCAGCGCTTGGCCATAGCCCGGGCTATTTATAAAGATGCGCCGTTGCTGATTCTTGATGAAGCCACGGCAGCGCTCGATACTGAGTCGGAACGAAAAATTCAGGCAGCGCTAGAAGAATTGATGACCAATCGAACAACGCTGGTTATTGCCCATAGGCTGTCGACTATTGAAAATGCTGATCGCATTGTGGTGATGGAATCCGGCCGGATTGTCGAAATCGGCAAGCACCAAGAGCTGCTTGATTTGAATGGTCACTACGCACGGCTATGCCAAATGCAGTTTGGTAATGAGCAGACCGAAGGTGGCTAAAACCGGGCCTAATCCGTTGGCGGGCTGGTTGCAGCGGCGTTGGTATAGCGATAGCGCGCCAGCTGCCCTGAAACCGCTTTCTGCTGTGTTTGGTAAAGCCGCTGACTACCGCCGCCTTCAATATGAGGAAGGTGCTAAGCACGCTGAAAAATTATCGGTGCCGGTTATTGTTGTCGGCAATATTAGTGTCGGTGGTACCGGTAAAACGCCGTTGGTGGTGGCCATAGTAAAGTGGTTGGCTGAGCAAGGCTGGCAGCCGGGTGTAGTGAGTCGGGGTTATGGCGGCAAAGCACCTAAGTATCCGCATACTGTGCAGTCGGCGACCGATACCTTTGCTGCGGGTGATGAAGCTTGCCTGATTCAGCAGTTAACCGGTGTGCAGGTGGTGGTAGACCCACAACGCAGTGCCGCAGGTAAGGCGTTGATAGCGGCGGGTTGCAATGTGATCGTTGCAGACGATGGCCTGCAGCATTATGCGATGGCTCGTGATATTGAAATTGCGGTGGTAGACGGAGAGCGGGGTTTGGGTAATGGTCAGTTATTGCCTGCCGGACCGTTGCGCGAGCCACCTGAGCGCTTGGCGACGGTCGATTTTGTAGTCGTTAATGGTGAGTTGGAGAATAGCTTAGGCGATGATTTGAAGCTCTGGCCGATGACGTTCGAGCAGTCTGCGCCTGAAGGTAATAACGGCGAGAGTAGCTGGCGGAACTGGCAAGATAAGACGGTGCACGCTGTGGCAGGCATTGGCAATCCGCAGCGGTTTTTTACGCAGTTAGAGGCGCGTGGGATCAAGTTGATTGAACATGCGTTTGCCGATCACTATGACTATCAGCCCGCAGATTTAGATTTTGGTGATGGTTTGCCGGTGTTGATGACTAGTAAAGACGCGGTGAAGTGTCGTGATTTCTGGCAAGCCAATTATTACCAGGTACCGATTGCCGCACGATTGCCCGATGAATTTTTCGCTGAGCTGCGTAGTAAGCTGGTGGCAGCGGTATAACCCTTCGTTATAATTTTATTCGTTATACATTTTAAATTTAGCTGAGCTTTAATCAGGCAGCGTGATATAGAGAGCACCATGGAAAAAGCCCTACTCGATTTACTTGTTTGCCCGGTAAGCAAAGCCCCGCTCATATACGATCAGGAAGGCGAGCGGCTGCTTTGTAAAGCTAGTCTGCTGGCGTACCCCATTCGCAATGGCATACCGGTTTTGCTGGCGAATGAGGCAAGTGAAATTACCGCTAAAGATTTACCGGGCTAGCCTATGTTTAAGGTCGTCATACCGTCGCGCTACGCTTCGAGTCGTTTGCCTGGTAAGCCACTACGGCTAATCGCGGGCAAACTTATGATTCAGCATGTTGTACTGCAAGCGCAGGCGAGCGGTGCTGATGAAGTGATAGTGGCTACTGATGACCAACGTATTGCTGAAGCCGTTGAGGGCTTTGGTGCAGCGGTGTGTATGACAGCGAGCGACCATGAATCAGGTACCGACCGACTCGCCGAAGTTTGTATACAGCGTGCTTGGGCGGACGATGCAGTGGTGGTGAACGTGCAGGGTGACGAGCCACTGATGCCGGTTGCTGCAATTCGTCAGGCGGCCGATATGCTGCTGGTTGATAGCAGCGCGGACATCTCGACGCTTTGCGCCAGCATTGAAAGTGCTGCTGAGATTCAGGACCCCAATATCGTTAAGGTTGTGCGTAATGCTGATAATCGGGCACTGTATTTCAGCCGGGCTCCGATACCGTTCGAGCGTGACGTGGAAAACTCCAATTGGTCGCTAGGGTTAGTCCGTCGGCATATTGGTTTGTACGGCTATCGCGCTGGTGTGCTCAAGCGTTTTAGTGAACTCGCCCCTTGTGAATTGGAGCTTCGTGAAAAACTTGAGCAGCTGCGGGCCATGTGGCACGGCATGGTGATTCAGTGTAACGACGCTGTCGAACTGCCGGGGCCTGGTGTTGATACCGAGCAGGACCTACAAAAAGTAGAGTTGCTGATGCAACTTAACCAGCAGCCCTAAGGCCACTCAAGATACCGTAGCTGATGATTATTCGTCCGCCGGCTGGCATTCGTAGCTCGGAAATAACCAGCGAGGCGCTGTATGAGGAACGCCGGCGGTTTATGGGGCGATCTGCCGGTTGGGCCATGGCGGCTGGCGCGGTGTCATTAGGGGTACTGCCTCAAGCGAATGCGCAATTACCACAAAGCGGCGAGTTGTACCGAGCTGTTACCGGCCCCTACGGCATTAGTGACAAACCTACGTCGTATCGATCGGCTACCCACTACAACAACTTTTATGAATTGGGTGATGATAAAGCCGCCCCGTCAGCCTATGAAAATCATTTCGTAACGCGGCCGTGGATGCTGTCTGTTGGTGGTGAGTGCAATAAACCGGGTGAGCTGAGCATTGATGATCTGATTGAACCTCATCAACTGGAAGATAGGGTCTACCGACTTCGCTGCGTTGAAGCTTGGTCGATGGTGATTCCATGGGTGGGAGTTCCACTCGGCGACGTTCTAGAACGCTTTCAGCCAAACTCAAAAGCCAAGTATGTCGTGTTTAAAACATTGCACGATTCCGATCGGATGCCGAACCAACGTACCTCAGTGATATTTGACTGGCCTTACCGGGAAGGGTTGAGAATTGATGAAGCGATGCATCCGTTAACGCTGCTGGCAGTGGGTATGTATGGAAAAGTGCTGTTACCGCAGAACGGTGCGCCTGTTCGCCTGGTAGTGCCGTGGAAGTACGGCTTTAAAAGCATTAAGTCGGTTGTCAGCATCGATTTCGTGGAAAACATGCCACGAACCAGCTGGAATGCTTCAGCGCCCGACGAATACGGCTTTTATGCGAATGTGAACCCATCGGTCGACCATCCTCGCTGGAGTCAGCAGCAGGAGCGCCGTATTGGTGAATGGTTTAAGCGTGATACGCTGATGTTTAACGGCTATGCTGATGAAGTTGCTTCTATGTATTCCGGCATGGATTTGCGAGACAATTTTTAATGCAATTTATAGACGAGCGGGTAGTGAGCAAACTGGCAGAAGCTGAATTGATTGCAGGTGTTGACGAAGTCGGCCGTGGCCCATTAATTGGGGCGGTAGTAACGGCTGCGGTAATCCTCGATCCTGCACAGCCGATAGCGGGTCTAAACGATTCCAAAAAGCTTACGGAGAAGCGTCGTGAGCTGTTATTCGACGAGATTAAAGCTAAGGCTCTGAGCTGGTCGCTCGGTCGCGCTGAAGTGGAGGAAATTGACGAAATCAATATCCTGCACGCCACGATGCTGGCCATGCAGCGTGCGGTTGCTGGTTTGCAGGTGCAGCCAGCGCATTGTTTGATTGACGGTAATCGTTGTCCTGAGCTGCCGATGCCCGCTACCGCTGTTGTCGGCGGTGATGGCCTCAAACCCGCCATTAGCGCG
>CAJQNE010000447.1 GCA_905479545.1 uncultured Gammaproteobacteria bacterium
CGCCAATTGTCGAGTGGTTGCGTCGTTGGCATGTGCCCAGGGGTTTGAGTGCTGCGTTGGTGGTATGGGCATTTATTGGCGTGCTTGCCGGTGCCGGGATTGCATTGTCGTCGCAGGCCAGCGATTGGGCTGAGCGGCTACCGACCCTAAAATACCAGTTGCAGGGCAAAACCCAGGTTATTAAAGAGAGCCTGGAGCAGGTAACTGAAGCGACCGACGCGATTGAAGAAATGGCGACGGGCAAAGGTGACAAAAAATTACAGCGGCAGTTTGAAGTTACGGTTGGAGACGGTAGCGATTGGCGCAGTGCATTATTTAGTGGCACCAGCGCATTGCTTGCCTATTTGCTGGCGATGCTAACGCTGCTGTTCTTCCTGCTCGCATCCGGCCATACCATGTTGCGTAAGTTGGTCGGTCTGGTCGGCTCGAACGACGGGCGCCACAAAGCAATGGAGGTGGCGGCAGCCGTGCAACATGAAATATCGCGCTATCTGCTGTCAATCACAGCGATCAATATTTCTCTGGGTATCGTGGTTTCATTGGTGATGTGGGCGCTGGGTATGCCAAACCCCTGGCTGTGGGGCACCATGCTGACATTCATGAACTTCCTGCCATATATAGGCGCGGTATTTTCTGCCAGTGTAGTGGCCCTGGTTGCCTTCATGACATTTGATGCGCCGCTGCAAATAGTGCTACCACCGCTGCTGCTGCTGTTCTGTACCACCCTGGAAGGCATGGTAATAACGCCGTTGCTGCTGGGTGTCCGATTGTCGCTGAATCCGGTGGTGATTATATTATTCATTCTGTTCTGGGGTTGGCTCTGGGGAATAGCGGGTGTGCTGTTAGCAGTACCGTTATTGGCGATATTAAAGGTGAGCTGCGACAAAGTTCAGGGGCCGCTGGCACCGTGGGGGCGGTTGTTATCCTCCTGAGTTGCTAAGATTCGCCACAGGCGAACCGCCGACAACATCACTACCGACACCCTCGATACAAAACTAAGGTACAAAAATGGACGCGCTCAACGACGCACTTGGGGCCATTAATGGCATTTTATGGCACGACTACGTGCTCTACGTGGTGCTGGCAGCGGGCCTGATCTTCACTGTCTGGAGTCGCTTTTCGCAGTACCGGGCACTCACCCATGGCGTCGCAGCCGTTACCGGCAAATACACTCAGAAGGGCGCTCAGGGTAAAGGCAAGCTTAGCCACTTTCAGGCGTTAAGTGCGGCCCTTTCGGGTACGGTTGGCCTTGGCAATATAGGCGGTGTGGCTATTGCGGTGGCGCTCGGTGGCCCGGGTGCTGTGTTCTGGATGTGGGTTGTTGGTGTGCTGGGTATGGCACTAAAGTCGACCGAAGTAACGCTGGCAATGTTATACCGCAACACCGATAACCCCGATGCGCCCTATGGTGGCGCGATGTACATTATCCGTGATGCAGTCGCTGAAAAAGCACCGGGTATGGCTTGGTTAGGTAAAGCGCTGGGCGGGCTGTTCTGCATTACGGTTATTGTCTTTGCTATTGCTGGCGGCAATATGTTCCAGGCCTGGAATGTCGGTGAAATTACCAATGAATATTTTGGCGTGCCGTGGTGGTTGTCAGGCACAATTCTGGCTGCCGTGGTCGGCGTGGTTATTGTTGGCGGTATTGAGCGTATCGGCCAGGTTGCAGGAACTATTGTGCCGTTAATGTGCGGTATTTACGTGCTCTGTGGTTTATTTGTACTTGGCCTGAATATCGAGGCTATTCCCGCTACCTTTGCGCTTATTTTTAACAGCGCATTCGGCGCTGAAGCCAGCGGCGCGTTTGTGGGGGGCACTTTTGGCTACGTGTTTCTCTGGGGTATGAAGCGGGCTTTGTTCTCCAGCGAGGCCGGTCTCGGCTCCGCTCCGATGGCTCACTCCGCGGTAAAAACCACCGAGCCGGTACGCGAAGGCGTTGTGGCTGGTCTGGAGCCGTTTATTGACACCTTAGTGGTGTGCACCATTACCGCACTGGTATTGCTCAGCTCCGGTGTCTGGAATCGCGATGCGTTAGTCGATTTAGGTCCGCCAGCGGTGACAAAAACGGTCGGCGGCTGGCAGCTGGCAGACAGTCGCTTGCCGGTGAACACCGTACTTACCGAAGGGGATAGTGTGTTCATTATTGCTGAAGCCGATAGCAGCGACGACACCGGCAATGCACTCAGCAAGGTATTCGGCGAAGTGATCGTGGTTGAAAACGGCAGCTTGATGGTCGACTGGGATGTGGTAGAAACAGAAGCCAGACCAACGTTTCAGGCGGGCGGAGTTTATGAGAACTTTGTCGGCGCGTCGCTGACTGCTAAAGCCTTTGACTCCGGTCAGCCGGGGCTCGGTAAATGGATGGTGACGCTGGCGGTATGGCTGTTTGCCATTTCAACGATGATCTCCTGGAGCTACTACGGTGAAACCGGCATGGTTTATCTGTTCGGTAGTGCTTCGGTAATGCCCTATCGGATCACTTATTGTTTGCTCGCGATTGTCGCCTGCCTCGGCTTGTTTAAGACCAATTCCGAACTCGGTAACTTCGCCGACTTGGGGGCCGGGATGATGCTGGTGGTCAATATTCCGATTACCTTATGGTTGGGAAGTAAGGCGATGAAGGCCTATCACGGCTATATAAAACGGCTCGATGCGGGTGAGT
>CAJQNE010000448.1 GCA_905479545.1 uncultured Gammaproteobacteria bacterium
GGCGCGGCGACTATTTGGCTGCGACGGGTGATGAGCTGGATGATCCAATGCATTAGGTTGCCGGTGACCGATATTTTTTGTGCCTGTCAAACTGGAAGAAGCCTAACTTGCCGACCTAATTTAGAACCCCGGATTTTTTACATTACCGCCGGGAGTTCAAATATATAGGTGCAACCACATCGATTAACGCATCGGAAAAGGAGCTCTCACCGCTTTCTTCGCAGAAGTCCGCAACTTCAGATAGAACATGACGTATATCAAACTTATGATGCCCAGCACTCAAAGCATTCATAGTAGTTATAGCACCTTGAGACCACGCCGCATAAAAGTTTAGCTTTTCGCTGCGTGCGTGGTAGGAATCCAAGTAGACCTTGCAGCCCGTGCTACCTACGCCCATTGCAAGGTATTCCTCTTTCTGAACTTTTACCTCAACACTCGAACATCTAGCGGAAAAACTAACAATAGAAAAAAAAGCTGCAACCAGTACAACTAAATAATTTCTCTTCAATTTAAGTAATCGCACTAGTCACCCAACTGGTCCGCAAACCGCGTTGTTATATCAAGTTTAGAACGAAGTCCCATAGAGCTTAATCATTTGACTCAATTGGTTGTAGCAGCTTTTGCGTCAAGCTCATATGTTGTTATATGACCTAACTTGCTAGTAGCTTTACTACCGCTTCAGCAGCTTTATCAGACGCACCCTGCCGTAGCTGTTTATGCACATCAGCAAACGCTGCCAGCATTGCGTCGCGCTGCTTGGGGCGAGTCAACAGGTCGTAAACGGCCGGGGCCATTTTTTCAGGAGTGGCATCGTCCTGGGTACACTCCACAACGGTATTTTCTCCCGCTAATAAATTCGGCAGCGAGTACTGCTTAATCTTTACCAGTCGAATAAGAATTTTATAGCTCGCAGGTGCTAAAGCATAAGCGACCACCATGGGGCGTCTTAGCAACAATGCTTCAAGCGTTGCGGTTCCCGACGCAATAAGCACGACATCAGCCGCGGCCATCGCCGTCTGAGCGTCAGCATCGATGATATGCAGTGGCAGTGGGCCTATCTCTTTTTGCAGCTGCTCAAGCTGCGGGCGCAATGCCGGGCGAGCACAAGGCAACACGAATTGTACGTCGGAAAGCTGAGACTGCAATTGACGAGCTGTTTCTAAAAACGGTTTACCCAAGCGCTGCAACTCGCCACTCCGACTACCTGGCAACAAGGCCACTACCGGTGCCGAAGCACTCAACCCCAACTCTTTGCGAGCGTTCGCCCTGTTCGGTTTACCTTTTATGTCATCGGCCAGCGGATGACCCACGAAACTAACCGGAATATTATGTTCTTCGTAAAACTTTGCTTCAAATGGAAACAATGTGAGCATCAGGTCGACTGACTTTCCGATTTTTACGATCCTCCGTCGCCGCCACGCCCACACCGAAGGACTCACATAGTGAACGGTTTTGATGCCCTGCTCGCGAAGTTTTAGTTCCAGACCCGTATTAAATTCGGGTGCGTCAATGCCAATAAAAACATCGGGTTGTTCAGAGATTATTCTGGCCGCTAGCTTCTTGCGCAGACGTAGGAGGCGCGGCAGATGCTTGGCCACCTCAAACAGGCCCATCACCGCCAGCTCATCGGCGCTATGCCATGAGGTGCAACCGGCTGCGATCATTTTAGGGCCAGCGACGCCGACAAACTCAGCATCCGGATAGTACTGCTTTAACGCGGTAATAAGCCCGGCACCGAGTACGTCCCCTGAAGCTTCGCCGGCAACTAATGCAATTTTCATAAATGCAATTTCATCGATATGAAGTTCATAGCATACTAGCCTCGCAACAAGCCGCGATCGGAGTTTTCAATAAACTCAACGAACGGGATCAAAACGGGATTTTCGGCGGCCAATGGTTGGAGCGTATCCATTGCTTCCTGAAGCTTTAAACCTTTTCGGTAAACCAAACGGTAGGCCTGTTTAATAGCGCGCATTTGCTCGGCGTCAAAACCGCGACGCTTCAAACCTTCACTGTTAATGCCACGCGGCGCAACGGGCACTCCTCCCGCCAATACATACGGGGGAATGTCCTGACCAACCGTGGCATCCATACCAAGAAACGCATGCTCGCCAATTTTGCAAAATTGATGGATTTTAGCGAAACCGCCAAGAATGGCGTGGTCACCAATATGCACATGACCCGCGATTGTTGCTGTGTTGGCCAACACGGTATGACTACCAAGACGGACATCGTGGGCAATGTGCGCGTAGGCCATTATCCAGTTGTCGTCGCCGACACTAGTGAGTCCTTCATCCTGAATGGTACCGCGGCTAATCGTCACGTATTCATGAATAGTATTGCCGTTGCCGATTTCGAGCCGAGTAGGCTCATCGCGGTACTTTTTGTCCTGTGGCGAACCACCGATAGAAGAAAATGGCATGAACTTATTATTCGTGCCAATTTCGCAATGCCCTTGAATGACGACGTGCGCGCCGACTTTGCTGTCAGCACCAATTTTAACGTGTGGTCCGATGACCGCAAATGGCCCCACTTCCACCGTCTCATGCAACTCAGCGTTTTTGTCGACTACGGCATTAGGATGAATATCTGTCATGGGTGAGCCTTGTACGGGTAAATAGCCCTAGCAAATTAGTGATGGATAGTTAGTTTTCATTATGACGGCGCTTGGCGCACATCATTTCAGCCTTGCACACGAGCACACCATCGACTCGCGCCTCTGTCTCAAAGCGCCAAACGCCTCTGATGTTACGCTTGATAGAGACCGTCATTATCATTTGGTCGCCGGGGCCTACCGGCCGTTTAAAGCGAGCTTTGTCAATGCCAAGAAAATAATACAGCTCCTCAGCTACCGCCTCGTCGTCGGTAGTACGCATAGCGAGAATGCCACAGGTCTGAGCCAGGGCTTCCAGTACCATTACGCCCGGCATTACCGGCCGACCAGGAAAGTGTCCGGGGAAAAATGGCTCGTTAATAGTTACATTTTTAATCGCCGTAGCACTCTTGCCAGGCACAAGCTCTGTTACCCGATCCACCAATAAGAATGGGTAGCGGTGAGGTAACAGTTTAAGAATTTTTTGAATATCGAGTTGTTCTGGGGCGTCAGTGGTCATAGTCGTTATTATTGTGGGCTCGTTTCGATTTTCGCCAAGCGCTTTTCGAGTGCGCGTAGTGTACGCGCCATATCATCGAGCTGCTTAAGTCTAACTGCGGTACGTCGGCTTTTCGCCACAGGTTGGGTGCCGAATCCCATCGTATATTGACCAGGCTCAGTGATGTCGACCAACACACCGTTGTCCGAAATCATCTGCACGCCACTAGCGATGGTAAGATGTCCTGAAATTCCGACCTGACCGCCGACTAAACAATTTTCGCCGAGTGTCGTACTGCCCGCTATACCACTCTGCCCTGCCATAGCGGTATTTTTACCCACCGTACAGTTGTGGGCAACCTGAATAAGATTATCGAGCCGAACACCGTCTTCAATAACCGTATCGTCAATTGCACCTCGGTCAATGGTTGTGTTGGCACCAATTTCAACATTGTTGTGCACAACAACGCTCCCTAGTTGGGCAATTTTTTCCCAGCCAGAGCCCGACCAAGCGATACCAAACCCGTCAGCGCCTATCACGACCCCTGAATGGACCAGGCAGTCATCGCCAACTTTGCAGTCCCGGTACAAAGTAACGCCGCTACGCAACACCGTATTACTTCCAACACGGCTATTACTTTCCAACACACAGTGCGGACCAATTACCGTATTACTGCCAACATGGCAATCCCGACCAATGACCACGTAAGGTCCGACTCGGGCGTCAGCGGCGACCTCTGCGCTGCTGTCAACCACCGCCGTACTGTGTACACCTTCCGATGCTTCACTCTCCGGCTCAAACAGTCGCGATAGTTTGGCGTAACTCAAGTAAGGGTCTTTGCAAACTAATGCGCTTACAGGGCAATGCTCGGCAGCTTCTGCTGTTACCAATACAGCAGCGGCCGACGTGTCGACTAGTTGATTAAGGTACTTTCGGTTGGCGAGAAAGCTAACTTGGTTAGCCCCTGCCCCGGATAGTGAGCCGATGCCAGTGACACAAGTATGTTCGTCACCTCGTAACTCGCAACCCAGCTGGATTGCGAGTTCCCCGAGGGTGAATGCAGTTGGCATCAGCAGCCTTCAGATCGACGGTACTATCGACCGAGACGGTCTAGAACCAAGTCAGTCAGGTCAACGCGCTCATTGGCGTACACAACGCCCTCACTCAGAATAAGATCGTAACCACCGCTGCGGGCAACATCGTTGATCACGACGTTCATGCGCTCTTGCAGTTTCAATAATTCACGCTGCCGCGAGCGAGCCAGGTCTTCCTGAAATTCTTTTGCAGACTTGGCCAGTGTCAGACGCTTGTCTTCGTAGTCGCGAAACTTTCTGAGACGCTCGTCTTCACCCATCGCAGCAGCATCATTCGACAGTCTCTGGCCGAGCTTGTCGAGACTGGATTTTTCCGACGCTAAGCGGCGTTCACGTCCAGCAAAGTCACTTTCCAGCTTCTTGAGAGCTGACTTTGATTCGCGTGACTCTTCCAGCAAGCGAGCAGCGTTAACAACACCAACTTTTAGCTGTGCCTGAGCGGCGATAGGGGCGAGAGCAATAGCGGCCATCACGACCAGCTGAGCGGCAAGTTTTTTCAATGGTATTTCCTCGTTGTCATCTCGTCGCGCAAGGCGACGTAATTTTTAGTCTGTTTGATTAAATAGGTGAGTATTACGATTAGTCAGACGCAACTTTTCTAAAAGGGTTCCGACTTTCAGTGACTAGAACGGCACGCCAAAGGTGAACTGGAAGCGATCCAGCCGGTCATCCGGCTGGTCGTTAATCGGCACAGCATAACTAAAGCGCATGATACCCAGAATAGGTGTTAGCCAATAGAAGCCCACGCCCGCAGAACCGCGTAACTCACTGGAGTCAAAATCGCCTATATCTTCCCAAACGTTACCAACGTCGCCGAACACAACAAAACGGGTCGACTTGTTATTACTTGCCAGAATGCCCGGCAGAATTAACTCAAACTGCGTGCTATAGCGTGTGCCGCCACCAAATGCCCGGTTATTAGAATCACGCGGACCCAACGAACCGTCACGGTAGCCCCGAACGGTTTCACTTCCGCCGCCGAATAAGCGCGAGAACGGTGGAATCACAGTGGTGTCGCCATAGGTCTCAGTAATACCTACGCGGCTGTCAATTTCCAGCGTAAAGCCGGCAGGCAACGTCAGGTAATTGGTTAGACGGTAGTCAACTTCGTAGTACTCCAGGTCGAAACCCGGAACAACCGATGACAGCGTCAGCCGATTGAGACTGCCTTTGGTAGCAAATAGCGATCGGTTACGATTGTCGCGAGACAGCGAAAAATTAGCTTTCAACGCATCGAAGTTAGAACCATTTTCTACTGCAAACTGAGTCACTTCGGTAGAGGTGGATGACGAAGTGAATAGCTCAGTAAGGCGGTAAGAAAGACCCGCTGATACACGCGTGAATTCGGAGATTGGATAGCCAAATGACAGGCCGCCGCCCAGTGAATTGGTAATGAACGTTGAGCTGTTAATGTTGGCTGCATCCGACTCCCGGTAGAAGCCGGAAACCGTGCGACTTATGCCGCTCGGGCGAAAATAGGGTTCAGTAAACGAGGCCGAAAACGAGGTGCTTAGCTCATTACGTGTAGCATCAAACTGTACCCGGTTACCCGCGCCCAACCAGTTACTGTGCGTAACGTTGGCGTTAACCAGGAAACCGGAAGATCCAGAGAAACCCACACCGAATTGAATCGCACCGGGCGCCCTTTCGGAAACCTCGAATTCGATATCGACTAAATCAGGCGCACCCGGCACCGGCTCAGTCTTAAAATCAACGCCTTCGATGTACGGCAGTCGGGCGACGCGCTGACGCGACCGCTCCAGCGATTCATTAGTAAACAAGCCGCCTTCAAAAACCCGCATTTCGCGACGTAGTACGTCGTCGTTAGTTTTAGCGTTGCCACGGAATACAATCCGACGGACATAGGTCTGTTTACCGGGCTCGACAAATAATGTTACATCGACGGTAAGCGCGTCATCATCAATCTTCGGCACCGGGTTAACATTAGTGAACGCGTAACCTTCGCGACCCATACGCCGGGAAATAGCTTCGGTAGCGAATGTAACGGAGGAGCGTGAAAATACATCGCCTTCACGCAGTGGTACCAAGCGCTCTAACTCGTCTTGAGGGATGCTGTAATCGCCGGCGACATCAACTTTACTTACCCGGTACTGGTCACCTTCCTCGACGTTAACAGTGATATATACATCGCGCTTGTCATCAGATAATGACACCTGCACGGAATCAATCTGAAAACGCAGGTAGCCGCGATCCTGATAGAAGCTGGTTAGCTTCTCTAAGTCTGAAGAAAGCTTGAATTGAGAGTACTGATCATTCTTTTTGTAAAACGAGTTCCAACGCGGGGTGCTTAAGTCGAACTGTTTCAGCAGTACTTTATCCGAGTACAACTCGTTACCAATAATATTGATTTCACGAATTTTAGCGATCGCACCTTCATCAACATTTACCTTAATGTCGACTTGGTTCTTGTCGCGTTCGATAACTTCGGTATCAACTTTTACGCCGTAAAAACCGTTAGCGAAATATTGGCGACGCAATTCGAACACCAGCTGCTCAATAACCGAGCGCTCGAATAATGAACCATTTTCCAAACCGGCTTGCTTTACGCCATCTTCGAGCTGTTCGGTTTTAATTTTTTTGTTGCCATCAAACTCGATACTAGCAATGGCAGGACGTTCTTCCACACGCAGCACCAACACACCGCCGCGGTTATCCAGCTCGATATTCCGGAAGAAACCGGTTTTATATAACGACCGGACTATCTCACGAGACCGGCCGGGTGTTAGCGTTTCGCCTTCTGCAAATGGCAGGTAATTAAGCACCGTTCCGGTAGTGATGCGCTTCAGCCCCTGCACTTCAATACGTTGCACCCGAAACGGCTCGAACGCCGTCGCTGTTGCAGATAGCAGCAGGAATAGTGAAATTAGCAGAGTTCGTTTGTTGCGCATCAGCCGTACCGACCCAGTGGCCATGTTTATAATAAATTGCATAAAACCGTTGTTATTCCTGCAGTTCGTCGCTGCCACTAAAGCAACCGACACAAATCCATTGTTTTCGCTACCGTCACAGCATGCTCCGGCGGCTACATTCGGGTTACTGGCCATTCCATGCGCAGCTTTGCATCGCGGCATTGGTCGACTCAGGCACCAAACGTCGAACGTCATTACTAATCGCTAGCACCATTAAACACAGCACAGCCGCTAGCCCAAAAGCCATAGCAGCCTGTTGTATGCGCGCAGATACAGGTTTACCCCGAACCACTTCAACAGCGTAAAACATCAGGTGTCCGCCATCGAGCATCGGCACCGGCAACAAGTTGAGCACACCAAGGCTGATACTTACCAGCGCCATAAAGCTTAAAAACGCCGTAAAACCAATTCGCGCATAGTCTCCGGCGTAATCAGCAATGGTTATCGGCCCGCTCACGTGCCGCAGCGAAATTGTGCCCGTGACCATACGCCACATCATGGAAACTGTCAGCCATGCTTTGTCGAAAGTACTGCCTATCGCGGCAGGCACAGCCTCCAACGGCCCCGATTGAATACGGGTACGAAGCTGTTCACGGCCGGTATATTGAGCGCGAACACCGACCCCCAATTTACCACACTGGCCGCTGACGCCCTGCACCAGTGCTGGCGTTACCGATAACGTTTGCGGCAAGCCATTGCGAATAATCTCCATCGCCACCGTCTGACCGCCGTATTGCTCAATGATCTGAGTAAACTGCTGCGGGCCGGTGATCACCTTATTAGCAAAACTAATGACCTGATCACCTAACTGCAATCCTGCTGCAGCGGCTGCCGAACCGAGCACTACCGAACCCACAAATACGTCGCCCTCACCGGGAGGCTCTATTCCAAGCCCCCGAAACAGCACACCGGGGTCATCGCCGGCATTCAGCTTGTTCAACGGTAGGGTTACGGTGTCGTTAAATCCGCCGATTCGCTCAACCAGAAGCTCCGCCGGTTTGCCTTCCACGACTCCGCCTAGCAATTTTTCGTGCAACTGTTGCCAATGGCTAATCGCGATGCCGTTCACCGACTTTATGGTATCGCCTGCCTGTAGCGATGCCTTCGCCGCCAAACTGTTGGGCGCTGGCTCACCAATTACCGGTTTTAATCCGGTGGTGCCGATGATTAACAGCAGCCAATACAGAAACGCCGCCAATATAAGGTTAAAAACCGGCCCGGCCGCAACTATCGCAATGCGTTGCCACACGCTCTTACTATCAAATGCCTGGTCAGCAGGCGCGTCTATCAGCTCGTCGCCAGCCTGCACGCCATGGCCATACATTTTTACGTAGCCACCCAGCGGAATAGCCGCCAGTTGGTAATTAACGCCATCACGACCGGTGCGTTGCCATAGTGGTTTGCCGAACCCCACCGAGAACGTGAGAATTTTGACACCGCAACGGCGCGCCACCCAAAAGTGGCCAAATTCGTGAAACGTGACGAGTACCGCTATGGTAAACGCGAAGGCCAGAATGCTGATCAATAAATCCATTTGTCCTCCCTAGCGGTTATGCGGCTTGCAGGCCGCGAATTAGTCCATCGGCGCTAGCGCGAGCTAGCCGGTCGACCTCTTGCAGTTGCCCCCAACTCAGCGAGTCGTCAGCACATTGCTTCTGCACTTCATTCATCGTCGACTCATTAACTTTGGCGATGTCGGTAAAGCGCAATGCCCCACTCAAAAATGCTGCCACTGATTGCTCATTAGCCGCATTCAATGCTGCTGGCGCTAAATCACCGGCGGCTAATGCGTCGTAAGCCAATCTCAAACACGGAAAACGAGTCATATCAGGTTGTTCAAAGTGCAGGCTTGCGACTGCAAATAAGTCCAGCGGTTCCACACCTGCTGCAATTCGCCCCGGCTCAATTTCACAGCAACCCAGGGCGTGAGCGATCGGAGTCCGCATATCAGGGTTACCCAGCTGAGCCAACACCGAGCCGTCAACTGTTTGCACCAGCGAATGAATGACACTCTCCGGGTGAATGACGACCTGAATATCGCTAGCAGGCATATCGAATAACCAGCGCGCTTCAATTAGCTCCAGCCCCTTGTTCATCATCGTCGCTGAGTCGACGGAAATTTTCTGACCCATGCTCCAGTTGGGATGCGCAACCGCTTCCGCAACGGTGATGTCTTCAAAGGATGATAACGCCCGCTGCCGAAAAGGCCCGCCGGACGCAGTAAGTAGTAATTTACTAACCCCGGGTTGCCGCTGGCCCGCAACAGCACCATGTGGCAAGCATTGGAAAATAGCATTGTGCTCGCTATCAATAGGTAACAAAACCCCACCACCGTCCGCGACCGCCTGCATAAACAGCTTGCCGCCCAGCACCAAAGCTTCCTTATTCGCCAGCAGTAACTTCTTGCCGGCACGGGCGGCTGCCAAAGCAGCAGGCATTCCGGCAGCACCGACAATGGCGGCCATCACAACATCAGTCTCCGGCAAGCTGGCAATATCGACCAATGCCTGCTCACCCACGGCGATTTCCAGCAACGGCGCGGCACCGGCACCGAGTAAGTCACGTAATTGTTTAGCAGCTGTATCGCTGCCAACCACTACACAACGCGGTCGATGCACCCGGCACTGCTCGGCGAGCAGTTTGACATTACTAAACCCACTCAGGGCAATCACTGTGAATTTATCCGGATGGCGGGCGGCAACATCCAACGTGCTAACGCCGATGGACCCCGTGGCTCCGAGTACGGTAAGAGACTGCATCAGTAGGGTTAATTCAATCTACGCCAGCAGGCGTGA